>JBDSRC010000056.1:0-8183 GCA_039929505.1 Gemmatimonadaceae bacterium | reverse complement strand
TCCTCCTGGGGCGCCAAGCTCGCACTGGTCGGCTTCCTTGGCTCGGATTTCGTCCACGCCGTGCGTGCACGACGCAGCTTCGAGCCCGATGTGATCCACGCTCACTGGTGGTTTCCGGGTGGCGTGGTCGGCACCTGGCTGGGCGGACTCACGCACGTACCGGTGGTCACGACGCTGCACGGGACTGATGTGCGACTCGCGCGTTCGGTCGGGGTCGCCAAGCCGCTCTTTACTCATGTGTTGAAACACTCCGCCGCCGTCACCACAGTCTCCCGATGGCTTCAGGAAGAAACAGAATCAATCGCTCCGGGAAACGAGCCTATCGTCGCTCCGATGCCCGTCGCGACCGATCTGTTTTCACCGGGCGGTAAGCGCGATGCGCGCCGACTACTGTTCGTGGGGCGATTGTCCGTGCAGAAGGGGATCGAGGCACTGCTGCGCGCCGTTGCCGCCATGAAAATCGCCTCCGAGCTCGACGTAGTGGGCGATGGACCGGATCGGGCCGCACTGGAGAAACTGGCGGGCGAGCTTGGAATCGCGGCTCGCATCCGGTGGCACGGCCAGCTTTCCCAGCCGGAGCTGCCGGCGATGTACCGGAAGGCTGCCGCGGTGGTCGTTCCGTCGGTGGATGAAGGACTTGGTCTGGTTGCGGTGGAAGCACTGCTTTGCGAAGCACCCGTTGTCGCATTCGACTCGGGTGGCCTTCGCGATGTCATTCGGCACGAGAAGACGGGCCTTCTGGTCGCGCCCGGTGATCCCGTCGCGCTCGCCCGAGCGCTCGACGATCTGCTCGCGCGCGAGGGGAGGGGAGCGGACCTTGGCCGGGCGGGACGCATTTACGCGCTTTCGACGTTCGCGCCCGAGTCTGCGGCCCGCCGCTACGCCGGCATCTACCGACAGGTTCTTGGCGGTATCGCGGCGTAGGCTGTTCAGGGCGGCCCAATGGGTGTTCGCCGCACTCGTCCTCTTCTTCGCGGTCAGAGCGCTTGCGGGGCAGTGGAATCAGGTAGGCGCGCGACTGCTCCACATCCAGTTCGGGTGGGAGCACATCGTTCCCGCGACCATCCTCGTGCTCGCGACATACGCGCTCCTCATCGAAGGCTGGCGCCGCATACTCAGCGGCTGGGACTCCCATCTCGGATTCCGACCAGCCGCGAGAATCTGGTTTCTCTCGAATCTCGGCAAGTACGTTCCGGGCAACATCTGGTCGCTGACGGCGATGGGTGTAATGGCGCGAGAGCGCGGGCTCTCCGGAATCGCCGCCGCGGGCTCGTCGATCATCATGCAGTCCGTGAGTCTCGTGACCGGAACCGCGATCGTGATGGTGACCAGCGCCAAGCTGCTCGGCGAGCCGGTGCTCGTCGGCGCAACCGTCACCGTTTTGCTGGTGGGTCTCGTCACGGCGCCACGCTTTCTGCCACGGCTTGCTGTGTGGGCGGGCAATCTCAGCGGCCGCGAGATCGCTACTCCGACGATTCCGGCAACGGCGATCTGGACCGCGGCGCTGGCAAGCACCGCATCGTGGATTCTGTACGGGTTGGCGTTTCAGTTATTCGTGCGCGGTTTGCTCGGCGCCGCGCCTGGCGAAATCAGCTCTTACATCGCAGCTTACACTGCCGCGTACATCCTCGGCTTCATCTCGCCGATTGCGCCAGCTGGGCTCGGCGTACGCGAGATAACCCTCGCCGCGTTCATGACCCAGTTGGGGCTCGCCAATGAAGCGGATGCGGCGCTCGTCGCGATCGCCGCGCGGTTGTGGCTGACCGTCGTGGAACTGGTACCGAGCGGGTTGTACATCGCCGTCGGGGCGAAGCGAAAGTCTCTTCCGGATTGATCTGCATGGCACGACCACGAGAACAAACTGCACCGCCCACCACCACCGTCAACTCAACCGCGGCGCTACAGGCGCCGCGGTTCGCATTCGCCTGGGCTTCGCTCGTCTACCTCGTCTGCACATTTTCGCTGGCGTGGCCGGCGCTGGTCGGAAAATTCCTCGTCAACCCGCGCAGCGATCAGTACATCGCGGGCTACGCATTCCGCGAGTTTGCCGCCGCGATGCTGCGCTCGGGCGAGGGCTTTCCGCTCTGGAATCCGTATCTGTTCGGCGGCATGCCATACATCGCGGCGATGCACGGGGACATTTTCTATCCGACATTCCTGTTGCGGCTGGTGCTGCCAACGGACGTGGCGATGACCTGGGGCTTCATCATCCACCTGTTTCTCGCCGGCATCTTCACGTTCGGATTTCTGAGAGCGACAGGGTACAGCTTTCCCGGCGCTCTCGCCGGCGGGCTCGCGTACATGATGAGCGGGCAGATCGCTTCATACGTGTCGCCCGGCCATGACGGAAAGCTGTTTGTGAGCGCGCTGTTTCCGCTCGCGTTGTGGATGCTGTACCGCGGTTTTCGCCAGGGACAATCCTCGAGCTGGGGAGCGCTGGCCCTGATCGTCGGCCTCGCGGTGCTCAGTCCGCACCCACAGCTCCTGCAGTACATGCTGCTCGCATGCGGAGCATATGCACTTTTCCTGAGCTTCAGCCAGATCGATGACGCGCGGCTCGCGCGTGATGTCGCGGTCAGGCGGCTTGCCGCGGCACTCGCCGCAGTGGTCGTCGGACTCGCGATCGGCGCCGTTCAGTACCTTCCCGTTCGGGAGTACGTAGGCTGGTCACCGAGGGCAGGGGGACTCGCCGATTACTCGGTCGCGACGTCGTACGCGTGGCCGCCAGGCGAGCTGCTCAATGCTTATCTGCCCCAGTTCTCAGGAATGCTCGACGCGTATTGGGGGCGGAACGGCATTCATCTTCACAGCGATTACTTCGGTGCCGTTGTCCTGGTCGTTGCCGGCGCGGCATTCCTCGGCCTGCGCGCCGATCCTCGACGTAAGCACATCATTTTCTGGACGGCTGCCCTCATGATTGCGACGCTCTGGTCGCTTGGAAGTGCGACGCCATTCTATCGCATACCGTACGCAATCATTCCCGGCACCAGATATTTCCGCGCTCCGGCAACGATCTTCTTCATCGGTGCCCTGGCAATTGGAGTTCTCGCGGCATCGGGAACGGAGCGCTTCATCAAGGGGAGTGTCTCACGCCGATATCTCCTTGGATGGGCCGCGTTCGCGGCAGTGATCGCGATCCTGGCTACGAGCGGAGGTCTCTCCAGTTTTGCTTCATCATTCGCTGACCAGAGGCAGCTCGACCGACTCGAGGCGAACGAGGGAGCATTGATCGCCGGATCGTGGCGCTCGCTCGGGTTTGTGATGCTCACGGTAGCGCTCGGGTTCGCGGTGCTGCGTGAAAGGATCCCGTCGCGATATTCAGTCTGGGCTCTCGTCGCCCTCATGGCCGTCGATCTATGGAGCATCGAGCGATTGTACTGGATGTTCTCGCCGCCCGCCAAAGAGATCTACGCGTCGGATGCGATCATCGAGACCTTGCGGGCCGAACCGCAGCCGGCGCGTGTGTTGGCGCTGCCGGTAAAGCGAACGATGCAGCCCGACGCGATCCTGACCGGCGACGCGCTCATGTCGCACCGGGTGAGAGGCGTGCTGGGTTATCATGGCAACCAGCTCGGACGCTACAACGAGCTTGTGGGACTTAACGGTGAAGACCAGCGGCTATTATCGCCCAACGTTCTGCGGTTGACGAACACCCGGTTCATACTGACCAATATCCCGGAGCTGCCATTCATACCGGGGGTAAAGCTGGTCAAGGGTCCGGTTCGTAACCCGGCAGGGGAGGAGGCATACCTTTTCCGCTTCGACGCTGACAATCCCTACGCGTGGGTCGCGCCCGTTGCAGTCAAGGCGAGCGACGAACAGGTGCTGGCGACGCTTCTGGATCCACGCTTTGATCCCAGGCGCGCGGCTCTCTTTGACAACTCGGCGGACGTATCAGTCGCCGGAGCGGTTCGCAACCTTCCCGAACCCCTGGCCATTACAGCGAACGTGAAGCGTTACGAGCCCGGAAAGGTGGAGTTGGAGCTCTCTTCGCCCGCGCCGCCGGGCGCGGCACTGGTCGTTTCGGAGAACTATTACCCGGGTTGGCGGGCAACCGCCGGTGGCAAGCCGGCTCGGATTGGACGCGCGGATCTCAGCTTGATCGGGGTGGAGCTTCCTCCCGGCGCGCGGACCGTAATGCTCGAGTTCACGAGCCCCGCGTACGAGACAGGCAAGATGATAACCTGGGTCGCCATTGTCGCCGGCATCCTCGCGCTCCTCGCCGGTGTCTGGCGAGACCGGAGACGCCTTGGCTGATCGCAACCTGGTAATCGTCCCGACCTACAACGAGCGATTCAACATTGCTCGCCTGATCCCGGCGGTTCTGGCTCAGGATCCTTCGCTCGAGGTTCTCGTCGTCGACGATGGCTCGCCCGATGGAACCGGCGCGATCGTCGACACGATCGCCGCAACTGATCCGCGAGTTCACGTCATCCATCGAGCCGGCAAGCTGGGGCTCGGGACTGCGTATCTGACGGGCTTTCGCTGGGCTCTCGAGCGGAAGTACGATCTCGTCTTCGAGATGGATGCCGACTTCTCGCACAATCCCGAGCGCATCCCCGAGTTCCTCGAGGCAATCAACGAAGCGGACCTCGTCCTCGGGTCGCGCTATCAGAACGGCCACGTGAACGTCGTGAATTGGCCGATGAGCAGGCTTTTCCTGAGCTACGCCGCCAACGTCTATGCGCGAGCAGTCACCGGCCTGCCGATTTTCGATACCACCGGCGGCTTCAAGTGCTTCAGGCGGAATGTACTTGAATCGATTGATCTAAGCTCAGTGAAATCAAACGGTTACGCGTTCCAGATCGAGATGTCATTTCGCGTATGGAAGCGGGGATTCCGCCTGCTGGAAATTCCGATTGTCTTCGTCGATCGCACCGAAGGCGAGAGCAAGATGTCGAAGCGGATCGTTCGTGAGGCGGTCTGGATGGTCTGGCGTCTGCGGTGGTGGGGCCTCACCGGGAGGATCTGATGTCAGCTTGGGCCGAGGGAAAAAGCTTCTTCAAGATGACGGGGTCCGGGAACGACTTTGTCGTCTTCCAGCTGGACCCCAGGCAGGAGCCATCGGACATGGAGACCCCCGATGCAATTCGGGTTCTTTCCAGCCGCGGCACTGGTGTGGGAGCCGACGGGGTCGTCTTTCTGGAGCCGGCCGGCCAGGGCGATATCCGGATGCGGTACTATAACAGCGACGGTTCCGAGGCCGCGCTGTGCGGCAATGCCAGCCTTTGCAGCACCCGGCTCGCGGTGGAGCTGGGCCTCGCCCAGGCGGGCGGTTTCGTCCTCCACACGGCTGCCGGGGCGTTGCGCGCCAGGATCCGGGATGGGCTGCCTGAAGTCGATCTCGAGCCCGTCACCGATGTCCGGCCTGATGCCGGCGAGCTCGGACGTGAGCCCGGCGAAAAGCGTCTCGGCTACGCCTCTGCCGGGGTACCTCATGTAGTGGTTGAGATCGACGACGTCGAGGTCGCACGTGTGACTGACAGGGGTCCGGAGCTTAGGAACCATCCCAAGCTCAAGGAAGGCGCGAACGTCAACTTCGTCGCTCGCCGCGCCGATGGAGCGTGGACCTATCGGACCTATGAGCGTGGGGTCGAAGCGGAGACTCTGGCTTGCGGGACCGGAGCGGTGGCGACCGCAATCCTTCTTTCGGAATGGGGCGAGTCGAACCATGAGACCGTGCTCTGGACCCGGTCGGGGCTGCCATTGACCGTCACCCTCCGCCGGGACGGGTCTCGCTGGCTTCCTTCACTCCGCGGAGAGGGAAGGATCGTTTTCGAGGGTCGTTTGCGCGAAGTCGACTGACAGACTGTCGCTCAACAGGTCCGAGACTGTTTCCTGTTGAGCTCCTGCAGCACTTTATGAGGTCCAGACGGTAAGCCTGAGCAGGATCAGAGGTTAGGCATCGGCGGAGGGCCCCTAATCAACTTCTCCACATTCCCACCTGGTATGTAGTTTACATAATCTATCTTATACGCATATCACCAGGAGGACGAGGATTGCCCGCCACCGACGCTGCTTTTGTGTAACCGTCAGGAAGGCTTGACTTCGTCCTCGGAGTAAAGCATCGCCCCCACCACGGACGCCAGCAGCAGGTTCACAAACCAGATGCCCGTATACGTCCACCACAGTCCGGGCGACATCACGCCGATCTCCTTGAAGCCATACGTCGTGATCATCCCAAAGACGAAGAAAAGGAGCCCGACGTAGACCGCGGTTTTCGGTCCAGGTCCGAACCGTGGTCGGATTGCCGCGTAGGTCCAGACCAGGAGGAACCCGATAATAAAGTCGAAGAACACGTAGACCGCGATCTGACCCCCGGTCATGGCGCCCATTTGGTCGCCCAAACCCGGCTTGAAGGCGTTGGCATCTGCCTGCATCCTCGCAGAAAGCAGCACCCCGTTGGTCAGGAAATCGATAATGTTCAGCACGACCCCTGCGGCCAATCCCCCTACCACCAGCTTCTGTCGGTTCACGTTGACGGCCATCGACCCTCCTTTAAAGGTGGTGTAACCTCCCTAGGTGCTCATCGGCTTCGCGCTCAACTCCCCAAGCCTGACCTTGGCCTCCGCGGCCCCGGGACTGGTCTCGTCCGCCGCCAGCTCGGTCCATATTGCCTTGGCTTCGGCGGTCTTCCCCCCGGCCGTGTAGGCCCTTGCCGCCGCGGCAAGGTATTGCGCCTTCTCGCCCGGGAATTTGGTCGCCGTGGAGGCTGCCTTGTACTCTTCCGCGGCAGGTCCGAATTCGCTCAACTCTTCGTGTCCGTTTGCGGTCAGGGTGTGAATCGAGGCCAAGAAATCCTTGGGAGCGCTGGAGAGAATCCTCTTCAGCTCTGCGATTCCTTCCTTGTGCTTTTTCTGCTCGTAAAGGTTCTGGGCGAGAAACATCGCGGCCTGGGTTCCTCCCCTGGTTCCCTCGTACCGAGTCGCCACCTTCTTGAGCTCAGATACGGCCAACGGAAGGTTGCCCGACGCTGCCGCCTGCCTGGCCTGGAAATAGGCCGTCTCCGCATGCTGTTGCTTGAGCGAGCGGGAGCGCTGGTAGAACCACAATCCCCCAATCGCGACGGCCAGGGCGAGTAGAGCCCAGGAGACCTGTCGCCTGTGAGCGAGCAGCCAATCGGTTAGCGAGTCTCCGGAGCCGTAGCGGCTGCCGGATCTGATGGTCGGAGAAGTCATATTTTGTGTGAAAGGCCTGCGGCAAAATTGCTCGAGCGCCCCCGGGGTGACTCGAACACCCGGCCAACGGTTTAGGACACCGCTGCTCTATCCACCTGAGCTACGGGGGCAGAATCGCTGACCGAGCCAGCGCCGAAAATGCGACGGTTCGAGGGTGAATCTACACTGCCCTCGAGCCAATCAGAAGGTTCCTAACGCACGATTCCGAATGGCTTTGAGAGTTTCTGTTCGTCGAGGGGCGGAAGCTTCGCAACACCTTCAACGAAAGCGCCCGGCGGACCCTTCTCAACCGCGAGAGCGAGCGTCTCCAGAGCTTCAGAAGCTCCTCCCGCAGCCAGCTCCACGTTTCCATTGGGGCGATTGCTCACCCATCCGCCGAGACCGAGAGCACGGGCACGCTCGACGACGAACCAGCGAAACCCAACGCCTTGGACACGCCCGCGGATCTCGAGGTGTATAACGCCCATTGATTCCTAACGCTTTACTCCAAGCAGTGCTGCGAGCGTCGCGGCAATCGTCTGAGGATCGGGCGCCGCCGCGGGAGTCGATGGAACGACGAGATCCCCTTCCCTGATGCGGCGCGCGATTCCATCCAGCGCATCCGCGATCGCTTTTGCCGCCGATTCCGCCAGGTCCCTCGGAGGTGGAGGCGGCGCCCCACCCCCGGCCAACCCCCAGTCCGTCTGTGCCCATGCGCTGTTGGCTTCGGGATCCGCCGTCTCGCCCAGTGCGGCGGCCGACCGCCAGTCGTAGCGCTGCCAGTCGGTCTCCTCCCAACCGAAACCTTCGGATTCTGAATCGGCCACCGCCGGTCCGAACGGATCAAAGTCGGGCGCTGGGCCCGCGCCTTCTTCGATCATCTCCCGAGCGTCACCGTCGTCAGTGAAGTGTTCGACCGGTGGGAGCTCGTACGCGTCGATCGAAGATTCACCGGAAGCACTCTCGAACGACGATTCCGGTGCCAGGAAATCCGCGATTGAAGCCGGAGATTCGGGCGTCATGAAA
>JBDSRC010000055.1:0-3041 GCA_039929505.1 Gemmatimonadaceae bacterium | reverse complement strand
ACCACGCGGCCGGCGAGGTTCATTGCCGGCTCGGCGACCGCCGGAAGCTGCACCGACGAAAAAGAGAACGTCCGCGTAAAGACGTTCGAGTCCAGGTGCGCCGTGAATTCTTCCAGAAACTCCGTTGATCCCATCGCGATGGCTGCGAGAAAGCACCACCGGTGTAACCGCTAGTTGCGGAGCGCTCCCCGCTTTCGCTCAGCCGGCCACACCTGGTCCAGGTTCTCGTTGTACAACATTCCTCCCTTCATCACCATGCCGATCTTCTCGGAGTTGCGGATGCTTTCGAGCGGATTGGCATCGAGTACCAGCAGGTCGGCGAGCTTTCCGGCTTCGATCGATCCGATCTGTGCCCCGAGTCCGAGATACTCCGCTCCCCACAGCGTCGCGGCGCGCAGCGACTGGTGTGGAGTGAGTCCGCCCTGCTGCAGCATCCAGAGCTCCCAGTGCGCTCCCAGACCCTGCAGCTGCCCGTGCGCGCCGAGCTGCACCTTGCCGCCGGCGTCAACGATTCGCTTTGCGGTTCGCGCGAGCTCCATATGGTAGTACTCCTCTTCGGGCACCAGCATGCGCCGGCGCGCGCGCGCGTCGAGAGCAGCGCGTGGCATGAATCGCAGCAGCCTCTCGTTCCTGAATACATCCGAGACCTGGTACCAGTAGTTCTCGCCGAAGATGCCCCCGTAAGACACGATCAGTGTCGGGGTGTAGCCGGTGCCGCTCTTCGACATCAGTCCGATCCAGTCTTCCTTCAGCTCGGCGACCGGCAGCGAGTGCTCGATTCCCGTGTGGCCATCGATGGCCATCGAACCGTTCATCGCCAGCGTCGATCCCCCCTCGGGATAGACGTGCATTCGCTCCTCGCGCGCCGCCTGTATGATCCACTGGCGCGCGTCGCGCCGCAGCTGGTTGTAGCTCTTGACGCTGAAGCCGCCGAGCGCCTTGATGCGCTTCAGGTGACCGCGCGCTTCCTCGAGGTTGTTGATGAACGCGCGCTCGGTGTTCCTGGCGCCGTACAGAATGTATCCGGTGGAAAGAATGCGCGGCCCCAGCACTTCACCCGCATCGACGAGCTCCTTGTTGCTGAAGACGAGCTGCGTCGATGCGCTCGGGTCGTGCGTCGTCGTTACCCCATAAGCGAGATTCGCGTAGTAGTCGGTCGGGCGCTCGGGGTTGATGTCGAGCGCGAAGTATCCCATGTGCGCGTGAACATCGATGAGTCCGGGGATGATCGTCTTGCCGGTCGCGTCGATCGTGCGCGCTCCGGCCGGAACGCTCACTTGTCCCGCCGCGCCGACGGCGCGAATGCGGTCGTTCTCGATCACCACGGTGCCGTTCTCGATCACTTCGTCACCCTTCATCGTGACGATGCGCGCACCGGTGAGGGCAATCACTCCACGTGGCGCGAGACGCGGCACGGTGAGATTCACCTGGAACTCGTCGCCCTTCACGACCGCGTTGGGTTTCGCGCGTGCTGCCGCGCCGGTGTCGGCGCGGGCCCTGGCGACGCTGTCGGCAACCTTCGCCGAATCGGGCTTCGCGATTTCCGCCCGGCGCTCCTCGGCGAAAATCGAATCGAGGCGCTGCCGGTAGATCGTGGGGCCAAGGCTCCAGGTGACCGCGCTCGAGCCGCTCGTCCAGGCGATCCAGTCTCCGCCCCACCGGCTAAGCTGCTTCACCGGCGTGGGCGAGGCCTTTGATGAGATCGGAACCGCCTTGTCGCTCACCATTGGAAGCGGAGCGACGTACATGTTGTGCAGCTCCTTGAAGGCGATGTACCGCCCGTCAGGGCTCGCCACCATTTCGTCGGCCACATCGTTGCGCGCGAGCTGGCGCTCGTCCGTTCCGTCGAGCTTGATGCTGGTGAGGAAGGTCGTGTCGCCCTTGGTCGCCTGGAAGAGAACGCGCGATCCGTCGCTCGACCACGACAGGCGCGGCATGCGGCGGTTCGGTCCACGGTTGGGGGTGGTGGTGATGTCCTGCACCGCGCCGCCGTCGGCGCTCACCCAGCGAAGACGCAGATAGAGCTCTCCGCTCAGGTCGGTACCGCGGTTGACCTCGTCGCTGCCTTCGACGAACGCGATGCGCCGGCCATCGGGACTCCACGCTGGATTCGCGTACTGGTCTGCGTGAGTGGTCAAGCGCGTTGGCGCCGAGCGGGTGTCGCCGCGAAACGGAACCTTCCACACTGCGCCGCCGAGGCTGTCGCTCCAGGTAGTGAACGCGATCCAGCGTCCGTCGGCGGAGAATGCGGGCGCGTACTCGAGCCGCTCGCCCGCGGTTACGCGGCGGGGCTGTCCATTCGGAAGCGACATGCTCCAGATGCGGCCGACGGCCTGGAACAGCAGCGTCCGGCCGTCGGGGGAGATCGTGGGCCAGCGGATCACCCGCGCGCGGAAGGTGTCACCGGTCTCGAGTGACTGCGGGAACTGGACGGTGCGCGACATCGGCACCTGCACGCGCGCATTGAACGGGATGGCAGTGGCTTTTCCGGTCGAGGCGTTGATCGAGTGGATCTTCCCGCCGTACGCGATGACGATCTGCCGGGAATCGGGCGTCCAGTCGAAGCCCGGGAACGCGCCGTGAAGAGTCCAGGCCTCCATCTGGTCGTGGTCGAGCCCATCGAACAGCACGCGCTCGGTTCCCGCCTCGAGGTCGCGCACGACCAGAACTGTCTTGAGCCCGCTGCGTCGAACGAAGGCGAGCCACTTTCCATCGGGCGATGGTGTCGGGCGCACTGCGCCTCCTTCGGCGCGCGTCACGGGCGTGGTGACTCCGGTCGTCCGGTCGTAGCGCGAGATCTGAAAAATTCCGGCGTGGACGTTCCGGTTGTACTCGAACGCCCCGGCCTGGTCGAAGTAGACGTAACGTCCGTCGGGGGAGAACGAAGGCTCGTTCTTGTCGCTGGTGAATCCCTGCCGGGTGACGAGCGTCGCGCCTTTTCCGCCGAGCACGTGATAGAGCCAGATCTCGCCTCCGCCCAGCGAGCGCGTATCGGTGACGTGGCGCTTCACCACTATGTATTCGCCGTCCGGGCTCCAGCT
>JBDSRC010000054.1:0-5877 GCA_039929505.1 Gemmatimonadaceae bacterium | reverse complement strand
TGCTGATCGTGTACGCGAGAGATGCGCTGGCCCGAACGGGCAAGGGGCAATCAATTGTCTTCGACGTGAAAGCGTCCCAGGCGCTTTCGGAAGCGGTCGAGAAGGCTGGTGGAAAGCCCGTGATGTGGAAGACTGGCCACTCTCTCATCGAAGAGAAGATGCACGAGACCCATGCACCGGTGGGCGGGGAGATGTCAGGCCACATGTTCTTCTCGGAGGGGTTCTACGGCTTCGACGACGCGCTGTACGGGGCGGCGCGCCTCCTTCAGATCGTAGCGCGCTCGGGCAAGACAGTGCGACAGCTCTTAGCCGACGTGCCCCGGTTCGTCTCGACTCCGGAGATTCGGGTCGATTGCCCGGATGAAAAAAAATTCGAGATCGTTCGCGAAGCACAGAAGTTTTTTTCCGCCAGGTACGACGTCATCACGGTCGATGGGGTGCGGGTACTGTTCGGCGATGGCTGGGGTCTCATTCGCGCGTCGAACACCCAGCCCGTCCTCGTGATGCGCTTCGAGGCCCGCACGAAGGAGCAGCTCGAGCGAATTCAATCGGAAATGCAGGGGTGGATCCGCTCCAAAGGCGTAAAGGTCTGATGTGATGCCGCGCCGGCGCCTCCTTCTCGGGGTCGTCATTGCCGGAGCACTACTGGTAGCCGGTCGCGCCCTTTCCGCCGTTTACGCGGACCACACCTGGTATCGCGCCATGGGCGCTTCGGCGCTCTGGAGCGAGCGGTTCGCCGACATGCTCATCATCTACGGATTGGGCTTCGGCATCTCGTTCGCCGTCGCGCTGGCGAATCTCTCGACCGTCGCGCGAAGTATCGGCGCTCTCACTCTACCGCGGCGGCTCGCGAACGTCGAGTTCGGCGAAGCTGTGCCCAGGCGGTACCTCGATCGCTTCGCGGTAGCCCTCTCCGTCGGGATTGCCGCCGCTGTTCTGCCTCTCTTACCGCGGTGGACTTCGCTGGCGCTGCTGCGCCGGGGCGTGAGCTTCCAGGAGCGCGACCCATACTTTCACCACGACCTCGCGTTCTATACGACGTGGCTTCCGTTTGAGAAATCGCTTTACTCCTGGATAATGGTCCTCGTGGTAACAGTTTCGCTCGTCACGATCGGCCTTTACTCGCTGACCCCCGGTCTACGGTGGGAGCGGAGCGGACTGCGCATGAGCACTCTCGTGAGAAAGCACTTGAGCGTTCTGGCGACGATGATCCTTCTGCTGACGGTGTGGAGCTACCGGCTGGCTTCCTATGACCTTCTGATTCAGACCGGTGGGGAGTCAGGATCGTTTTCCTATGTGGAGCACCAGTGGCTGCTTCCCGGCCTCCTGATCCTCTCGATCGTCACCGCGGCCGCGGCGGCGACAATGCTCTTGAGCGGCTGGACGGGGCAGCTGCGCACCAGCTTCATCGCGGTGACAGCGGTGGTGCTCCTTTCGGTTGGGGTGCAGGAGGTCGTTCCACTCGTCGCGGAGCGAATGACCTCCCCGGAAGCGCTGGCGGCGAGGGAAAGACCCTACACCGCGATGCGGGCCGAGTTTACGCACCGGGCCTACGACATTCCTTCGGTCGCCCGTGAACCCGCACTCGGGGCTATCGTCCCCAGAGCTGACAGCGCGATGGCTGTCGGCGACCGACAGCCTCCGCTTCAACAGGATTCGCTCGTCTATCCGGGTGCGACGGGGTTGCTGATCATCCGGGAGCCGCAGCTGGACGTCGCGGGACAGCGTGTTGGGCAGGGCCTTTCGCGACTTGCATATGCATGGGCGTATCAATCGCTGTCATTGCTCTCCGACTCGGTCGCTCATCAGGCACGTATCGTCACGGTGCGCGATGTGCGAAGGAGGGTTGCGGCGCTCGCGCCCGTATTTTCGCAGGGAAACACGGCGGTCCCTCTCTTTCACGCCGACACTCTTTACTGGAAGCTCGAGCTCTATTCCGCATCTTCCGACTATCCACTCAGCGAATCGCGCTCGATCGCCGGAGCGGACCGCAACTACTTCAGGCACGCCGCGACTGCACTGGTCAATGGCAGGACGGCTCGCGTGAGCTTTGCCGCTGTTGCGCATCCGGATCCAATCGCCCGCGCGTGGATGCTCTCGTTTCCTCACGCCAACGACTATCGTGCCTCGACCATCTTGAGGAGGCTCACCACTGCGCCGTGGAGTCCAGTCGGTACCGGGCTGGGCACACCGTCCGATGATTCTACGTTTCGCGCTGATGTCACGAGACTGTACAACGTGATGCGCGCATCGCTCGCCCAGGGGAACCTCTCCGCCTTCAGCGCCGCTTACGATTCCCTTGGCGCGCTGATCGGCCGGCCGCGCCGCCCGTGAGCGCGGCTCCGAGGACGGCGGTCATAGCCGTCGGCGGCAACGCACTCTCGCCCCCGGGCGAGCGATCGACAATTGGAGATCAGTTCCGGCATAGCCGCGAGAGTCTCGGTCCGATTGTCGACCTCGCTCTCGATGGCTGGCGGCTGGTGGTCGTCCACGGGAATGGTCCGCAGGTCGGGGACGAGCTGGTAAGGAATGAGAAGGCCCGATCGGAAGTAGCCCCGCTGCCACTCGGCGTTCTGGTCGCCGGCACTGCCGGATGGATTGGGTACATGCTGCAGCAATCACTGGAGAATGCGCTCCGAAAGGCCGGCAGCTCCCGCGATGTCGTGACGATTCTCACTCAGGTGGAAGTCGCCGCGGATGACCCTGCGCTCAGGGCGCCGAAGAAATTCATCGGACACGGATTGTCGGTCGCTCGCGCGCGAGAGCTGCGCGGTGAGGGTCATGCCGTAACAAAGGATGCCAAAGGCCATTTCAGGCGCGTCGTCGGAAGTCCCAAGCCGCTCGCCATCCATGAGCTCGGGACGATTCGCAATCTGGTCGAGAGAGACACGGTGGTGATTGCGTGCGGAGGAGGCGGAGTTCCGGTGTATCGAGATGCGCTCCTCGGCCTCGAGGGAGTCGATGCCGTCGTCGACAAGGATCTTGCCGCCGCGGTGCTTGCCCGCGAGCTGGGTGCGGAGCTCCTCTTAATACTGACCGACGTTGATGCGGTGTACGCCGACTGGGGGACGGACCAGCAGCGGGCGATCAGCTCAATGTCGGTAGCCGAAGCCGACAGGCTCGCCGCAGCAGGAGCGTTCGGCGAGGGAAGCATGGGACCCAAGGTCGCCGCGGCGGTAGGTTACGTGCGTGCGACTCGGGGCCGTGCCATCATTACGGAGTTGAGCAAGGGCAGAGACGCGGTTAAAGGCTCGGGCGGCACTGAGGTCACCCCCTAAGTGTCGTCTTTCTATTTTGACAAATCGCGCCAGCGCGCGCGTTCGGAGCAAGAGTGAACATTCACGAGTACCAGGCAAAGGAAATATTCCGGAAGCACGGCATCCCGATTCCACCCGGCGAGGTTGCGACCACCCCGGAAGAGGCGGAAGCGATCGCCCGCAAATTCGGTGAGACCGTTGTGGTGAAGGCCCAGGTGCACGCCGGCGGCAGGGGTAAGGCGGGTGGGGTCAAGCTCGCCAAGACTCCTGAGGAAGCGAAAACCATCGCCCGTGACATCCTGAAGCTCAGGATCAAGGACCTGCCGGTTCTCAAGGTTCTCGTCACGCCGGCCGCCGACATCGCCTCCGAAGCTTACGTCGGTATCATCATCGACAGGGCTTCGAAGCGCGCGGTTTTCATGGTGAGCCCCGCCGGTGGAATCGACATCGAAGAGGTTGCGGCGAAGACGCCGGACAAGATCCGACGCCTCGCGATCGATCCGCGGTACGGGCTCCAGGCGTATGAAGCGATGGAGCTCGCATTCTTCCTTTACCCCGACGTCAAGCAGGCGCGGCCGGCAGCCAAGATTCTTCAGCAGCTGTACAAGGCATTCACCAGAAGCGGTGCTTCGCTGGCGGAGATAAATCCGCTCGTCACCACTCCTGCTGGCGATGTGTTGGCACTGGATGCGAAGATGGTGATCGACGACAACGAGATCGACCGCCGGCCGGACATGGCGGCGCTACGCGACGAGTCGTCGGAGGATCCGAGCGAGGTCGAGGCGCGGAACGCGAACCTCACCTTCATCAAGCTCGATGGAAACGTTGGCTGTGTCGTCAACGGCGCCGGCCTCGCGATGGCGACGATGGATCTCGTGAAATACTACGGGGGCGATCCCGCGAACTTCCTCGACATCGGTGGCTCGTCCAATCCGGAGAAGGTCGTGAGCGCACTCCGGATCATCACCTCCGATCCAAACGTCAAGGCGATTCTGTTCAACATTTTCGGCGGCATTACTCGGACGGATGACGTCGCCAATGGAATCGTGACCGCGACACAGCAGAATCCCCTCAAGGTGCCGCTCGTGATCAGGCTTACCGGGACCAACGAGGAGATCGCGCTCGAGATTCTCAAGAAGGCCGGAATGTCGGCGATGACGGATATGGATGAAGCGGTGAAGAAGGCGGTCGAGCTCGCGACCGGGAAGGGGAGGGCCGCATGAGCACCTTCATCGACAAGAAGACCCGCGTCCTCGTACAGGGAATCACCGGACGCGACGGCTCGTTCCACGCGAAGCAGATGATCGAGTACGGAACGCAGGTGGTAGGTGGCGTGACGCCGGGCAAGGGCGGACAGAAGTTCGAAGGCACCGTACCGATTTTCAACACGGTTGCCGAAGCTGTGAAGGCGACGCGCGCCGATGCGACGGTCATCTATGTTCCCCCGCCATTCGCGGCCGATGCGATGATGGAAGCGGCTGATGCCGGAATTCCATTCATCGTCTGTATCACCGAGGGCGTTCCGGTCCTCGACATGACGAGGGTCATCCCCTTCGTCGCCGAAAAGGGATCCCGCCTGCTTGGCCCCAACTGTCCGGGTCTCATTTCTCCGGGCAAATCCAAGATTGGAATCATTCCCGGCCGCATCTGCACGCCGGGCCCGATCGGCCTCGTGAGCCGGTCAGGGACGCTGACATATGAAGTCGTTTATCAGATGACCCGCGCCAAGCTCGGTCAGACGACCTGTGTCGGGATCGGCGGCGACCCCATCAATGGCACCAACTTCATCGATTGTCTCGACGCGTTTGAGAAAGATCCCGACACGAAAGCCGTTGTCATGATCGGAGAGATTGGTGGGACCGACGAGCAGGACGCGGCGCGCTTCGTCAAGGAGAAGATGTCCAAGCCGGTGGTGGGGTTCATCGCCGGACAAACGGCCCCGCCGGGCCGGCGCATGGGACACGCGGGAGCAATCATCTCCGGATCCACCGGCACCGCGGCGGAGAAGATGCAGGCATTCGAGGAAAACGGCATCGCGGTGGCAAAGCGGCCGATCGACGTAGTGGACTTACTCAAACACGCAACACGCTGAGGGCTGAGCAGACGACAATGGCAGGAACCAGAACACTCACCATCATCAAACCCGACGCCTTCGGCGCCGGAAAGGGCGGACAGATCGTTGCGCACCTGGAGAAGGCCGGCTTCAAGGTTGTGGCGGCCAGGGTGATGCGCCTCACCGAATCACAGACAGGGGCGTTCTATGAGGTTCATAGAGAGCGTCCTTTTTTCCAATCTCTCACTCGCTTCATGACCTCGGGGCGGTGCATGCCGATCGTGCTCGAGAGAGCCGACGCAGTAGCTGCCCTGCGCAAGACCATTGGCGCGACCGACCCGGCTGAAGCAGAAGCCGGAACCGTCCGGAAGCTCTTCGCGGAGTCGAAAGAAAGGAATGCGATTCACGCTTCCGACTCCGACGAGAATGCCGAGCGGGAAGCCCGCTTTTTCTTCGCCGAGGCAGAGCTGGTTTAGGGGGCTGGATCCGGCAAAAATCGGCCGCCTGCGGGCTGGAATCGATGCCTTAAACCCGCTAGGTTAAAGGGCTTATGCTGTCCTTCGACAT
>JBDSRC010000053.1:0-7571 GCA_039929505.1 Gemmatimonadaceae bacterium | reverse complement strand
GACTGGGTGACGCTCGCCGCCGTCTGGGTGGGAGCGCGGGTGCTGCGCGCGCTATACGGGACCGGCGACGACTGGAGGAGCAAAGCGGTCGAGCTGCTGCCACCGGTACACAAGGTTGACTCGGTCGGCGGTTCGATCATCGCCACCGGCGCGGCGCCGCTCAATGACGTCCTCTGGCTTGCGGGGTACGGAGCGCTCTTCTTCGTTCTCGGACTCGTAGTACTTCAGCGCCGGTCGCTGGCTGCCTAGCAGCACGAAGCGAGAGCGACAATGAATCCAGAGACTGTTCATCGGACCGTCCTCCCCAACGGCCTCACCGTACTCGTCCAGCAGGATCGCACGGCTCCAGTGGTCGCCATCGTCACGTGGGTGAAGGCCGGCTATTTCGACGAGACCGATGAACAGAACGGATTGGCTCATGCGCTCGAGCACATGTTCTTCAAGGGAACGAAGCTGCGCACGGTGGGCCAGATCGCGAAGGAGACCAAAGCCATCGGGGGCTACCTCAATGCCCACACCATCTACGACAACACCGCCTACTACACCGTTCTTCCGTCATCGGGGTTCCGCAAAGGACTGGAGATTCAGGCCGATGCGTATGCCAACTCGATAATTGATTCCGCCGAGCTCGCGAAGGAGATGGAAGTCATCATCCAGGAGGCGAAGCGGAAATCGGACAATCCAGACGCGGTGGCGACCGAGACGCTTTACGAGCTGCTGCACGACGCTCACCGGATGCGACGGTGGCGCATCGGACGCGAGCAGGGTCTGCGCTCGTTCACGCGCGACATGATGAATTCGTTTTACCGGAATTTTTATCGCCCGGGAAACACGATCGTGACGATCTCCGGCGACGTCGACCCCGACGACGCTGTAAATCAGGTCACCCAGCGGTATGGCACGCTCGACGCGGGGGTGCCGGTGCGGAACCCGGGCCCGAGCGAGCCGGACCGAATCGGCTTTCGTTATCGCGAGCTCGCCGGCGACATAGCGCAGAGTCACCTCGTCATCGGGTGGCGAACTCCGGGGACACTGGACCCCGACACGCCCGTGCTGGATGTGGCGGCATCGCTGCTTGCCGGCGGCCGCGCATCGCGGTTGTATCGGGCCGTTCGCGAACGCAAGCTTGCGTCGGCGGTCGGTGCGTACGACTACACTCCGACGGAGCTAGGCGTTTTCCTGGTAGATGCCGAGATGGAGCCGGAGAATACTGTTGGCGCGGCGCGCGCGATCTGGGAGGAGCTGCGTTTGCTGCGCGGGACACCGGCTCAACGCCACGAGCTCGAGCGCATTCGCCGGATTTTCGAAGCGCGATGGGTGAGACGGCTGGAGACGGCGGAAGGTCGCGCCAACTACCTGGCGGAATGGGAAGCCCTCGGCGACTGGCGACTGGGCGCCGAGTACTTTGACCGGTACATGTCGACCGATGCTCCGGCCATCAGGGAAACCGCCGCCAGACACCTCTCACCGGACAGCGCGGCGGCGCTCGTCTATCGGCCAGCGAGCAGTCCGGTAATCGCCGCCGACTCGAGCGCGATGCGCGCCCTCCTCGATGGCGCCGCGCCAAATGCCTTGCCGCCGATTCCCACGCGCGCGCCCGGTCCAACGCCTAAGAGAGCGCGCGCGAGCTTCGAGCGCGAAGAGTCGGGCGTATTCGTTTTCCGCACCGCCAACGGCGTGCCAGTGCTGGTACGACGAAAGCCGGGGGCGGCGATGGCGCACGTGGCGCTCTTCGTCGCGGGCGGCTGCGTTGAGGAGGAGCCACGGCTCGCCGGTCTTACGATGATGACTGCCCGGACCATGCTCAAGGGTACGAGCACCCGCAACTCCGCGCAGATCGCTGAAGACACCGAGATGCTGGGCGCAACGATCTCCGCCAGCGCCGGCAGCGACAGTTTTGGCTGGTCGTTCTCCGTTCCAAGGGTCAGACTTGCCGAAGCGCTCGAGCTCCTGGGGGATGTCACTCTACGCCCGACTTTTCCCGAAGACGCCATCGAGACTGAGCGGACAGTCGCGATCTCCAACGTCGCGATGCTCCGCGACGACATGCACAGGTACCCGATGACGCTCGCGCGTGAGGCGGCATTTCGGGGACATCCCTACGGGATGCCGCCGATGGGCACCGAGGAATCCTTGCGTGCCATCACGAGACAGGACATCCAGGGCTGGCACCGCGCCCGGATTGTGAAATCGGCGGCGGTCGTCGGAATCGTCGCCGACCTCGACCCAGGCGAAGTCGCCGACATGGTCGCAACCGAGCTCGGATCACTCGTTGCGCGCGACATGCCCGCAATCGCGCCGCCTGAATGGCCGCGGAGCGCTCGGGTCGTTGCTGAAACACGCGAGAAAGCGCAAACGGCGTTGGCGGTCGCGTTTCCCGCTCCGCCGCGGACCGACGGTGCGCGCTTTGCGGCATCCCTGATCGCGACCGTCGCCAGCGGACTCGGCGGCCGATTCTTCGATGAGCTCCGTGACCGTCAATCCCTTGCCTACACGGTCCAGGCGGGAGTCAGCGAGAGGCGCGCGGCCGGGATGTTCCTCTCGTACATCGCGACGTCGCCGGAGAAGGAGGATCAGGCACGCGCGGGACTGCTGGCCGAGTTCGCAAAGCTGCGCGAAACCGAGGTCACGCCCGGCGAGCTGTCGCGCGCCAGGGAGTACATCGTCGGCACGCACGCGATAAGCCGCGAGAGCGGTGGCGCGGTGCTGGGAGAGCTGCTCGACGCGTGGATGTTCGGATCAGGGCTGGCGGAGATGGACCAGTTCGAGGAGCGGGTACGAAGCGTCACCGCCGCGAACATGCGGGATCTGGCGTCTACCTATTTCGATCCCGGCCAGCGCGTGGAAGGAATCGTGCGAGGGGTTGGAAGAACCGTTTAGCGCGCGGTCCCGGCGGGTGGAACCGGCACGGGAGCACTCGACGCCCCGACCCCGGCAACGGCGCTCGATTTGAGCGCACTGTCCGCCTTGAGGATCCTGGCCGTCGCTGCGCGCAGCCGTCCGCTCGGCGCCCTCAACCCGCGCACGGTGTTGTAGTCACCCGCTTCGTAAACCACGAAGCCCTTGATCGGCTGCTCCGCTGTCGCCCAGGCAAGCACTCCCCAGATCGCGCGCTGCTGGTTCAGCTCACCGTGCAGCAGCGGATAGCCGCCGGCAGCGAAGACCCAATGCTCTTTCGGTCTCGGAAACTGGCGCATCCACCTTTGTGCGACCCGCATCTCGGTATCGAGTGAGCGGGCGCCGTCGAATCCGGCGAAGAGCGAGAAGCCGACCGTATTGATCGGAGTTCCCGGACGCGCCGCCCACGCGTACAAAATGCTGTCGCGGGTGCCGTAGCTGCTCATCGAGACGCCGACCTTGATGTTCGGATTCACGTAGTGTGCGGCAGCAGCCGCGCGCGTCAGATATTCGATCCAGTACGCTGGAGTCTGATCCCCGAGCACACGATCGCCTTCTTCGAGCGGATCGACGGCGGGAATGATGTAGCTGGGTCGAAGCCGCCGGGCGAGCCGGTCGATGTCCCGGATACGCGCTTCGGTGTAAGCCTGCCGTGATGCGCGGATCTGGTCGCCTCCGTCCTTCGGATAGCCGAGGGCAACGATCAAGAGTGTGCTGTCCGAGCGCTCCCGCTCGATGGCGCGGGCAAGCGAGTCGAGCGGCACTCCGCGCGCACCCTCGGGGTTCACGACGACGCTAAGCGCGTCGACGCGCATCGTATCAGCGAGGGCGAAGTCATGGCGAATCGCGAGCGGAGGCGGACCGTTGCGCAGATCCGGGAAGATCTTGAGACCGATACGAAAGTCTCCCTCAGGGTGCTCCTGAAGCTGGTCGTTCTGGTGCCTCTGATAGCTGTTGATCGCGGCGAACGCTCCCGGCATTTCGATAACGACGAGCACGGTGAGCGCGATCGCCGTACCGGCCAGCACGACGCGCGCAAGCCGTGTAAATCCCCAACGCGCCGGCAGCGACGGCGCGAAAAGGGGAACCTGCATGTACAGCGGATTCCAGAGCGCGGCAGCGCCAAAGAAAGTTCCGAGCATGCTTGCCTGCGCGGCGTTGAAGGCAAGCGCGAGATCCGGAGGGGTGCCGCCGCTGGCAATGGTGAACTTCGCGATTGCCACCACCGCGATGATCGTGTTATAAACGAGGAGCGGAAAGCCGAGCAATGGAGTTACGAGCCGCCGCGCCAGCGCGAGGATCGTCTGCAGGACGAACAGCGATGCGGTGAACGGCCACAGCCACGCGACGAGAAAGATCGCGCGGCCATAGAGCATGGACGCGGAGGTATACGCGACCACGAGAGCCGGAACGAGCAGCAGGCCGGCGATGCCGGTAAGCGCCTGGAAGCTGCGCGGAATGCGGCGGAGGTTGGTGATCCGCCCCGCCATGAGGATGTCCCACGCGATCATCGCGAGGGCGAGGACGATAAAGCTCGCCGCGAGGAGCCTCTGCGTGGTCATCGAGCGAAGCTAGACGCGGCCGCGCGCGCTGGCAAGCCGTTGCGGGCGGCCATACTTTTCGCTCGCATGACTCGCGGCGCGGTGTTCACTCTTCCCAATTCGATCTCCCTGTCGCGCCTCGTGCTGGCTCTGGGGTTCGTGCTCATCCCGGGCAGTTGGGAAAGAGTTGCGATCATTCTCGTCGCCGGCTTCACCGATTTCATCGACGGATGGATTGCCCGCCATGAGAAGGAGGAGAGCGAAACCGGAGCGCTCATCGATCCGCTCGCCGACCGTGTTTTCGTGTTCGTCGCAATTTCCGTCTATCTGGTAGAGGGCCGGTTCACCGCGGGGCAGTATTTCATTTTCCTCGCGCGGGACATCGCAACCGCCGTTGGATTTCTGGTTGCCAAGATCATTCCATGGCTCAGACCGGCGGTGTTCCGTGCGAGAATGCTTGGCAAGATCGTAACCGTGCTCCAGCTGATCGTCCTCGTCGCGGTGCTGGTAATGCCCGGATACACGATGCCGCTGGTGATCGCGATCGGGCTCGTGTCGGTAGCCGCGATCGTCGACTACACTGTCGCCCTCTGGCGCGGTCGAACGCGCTGAGGTTCCAGTGGCGGAGATTCGGATCAAGCCGTTGACGACGGCGCTCGCCGCGCTCGCCGTGCTGTGTTTACCTGCTTCCATCATGGCTCAGGGTTCGTTGCAGCCTCTGCAGAGCGAGGCTCGAGTCGATGGATTGTTCGCCGCGGACCCCGCGGTGCATGCCGGCTATGGGTTGACTGTGCCGGCCGGGATTTATGTGCGCACCGGCCTTGTCCTGGGCGCAGGGGTCGGCAGGCACGGCCTGGAAGGGCGAAGCGACCTGATAGCGCGGTTCACGTTCGATCCGCTGCGGCAGAGCCGGTGGGGGCCCTACGGCGGGGCTGGGGTGTCGGCACGGCTCAACTCTACAGACGAGGGTGGAACGAAGGGCTATCTGCTCTTCTTTCTCGGTATGGAAGGACCGCTCCCGCTCGGCCGGAGCAGGGGGTGGGTGCCATTCCTGGAGGTGGGGGTTGGAGGAGGGACGCGGGTCGGGATAGGACTCAGGCGAGCGATACATTCTCGCAGATGACAGCCCGCAGCAGGTAGTCTCCAGTTGCCGTCAAAAAAAAAGGCGCCCGCTGGGCGCCCCTTTCCTCAAACCGCCTGTCTTGCCTTCGGCGGTTGAGCGAATCTCTCGCCGAGCACTCTGAGCTCGGCTATTTCCGACGGACTTAGCTCATGGTACCGCTCCGCCAGGTATTCGATCGTGTTGTCGAACCAGTCCTTCTGATCATCTGCCGCAGAACCGACAACGCCGCAGCTCATTATGTGCTGGAACAGTTCATCGCGGGCTTTTTCGAACGGGGCCGTTTCGCGCACCGGCTCCTTTCGTAATCTGTTTTTCTGGGTGTTCATCAATTCGGTTGAAGTAAAACGTCGCTGAGGTGGTGACTCGTTCAATCTACTCTTGTTAGACACCATCTCACAGGAGAAAGGTTCATGCCGCAGCGCGACGTTTGATGAAATCGAGGAGAATCTCCGAGAGGTGCTCGGGGTTTTCCTCAGGCACGAGCCGCGCCACACCCGCCAGCCTCATGAGCCTCGCATCGGGAATGGCGTTGGCGAGACGGTCGGCGAGCTTTCCATCGACCCATTTGTCCTCATCGCCCCAGACGATGAGGGTCGGTGCCTGAATCGCGGCATAATCATCCTCGTCGAGATCCGCTCGATGGATCGAGCTGGCAAGAGTCAGCAGGTGGTTCGCTCCTTCCTTGCCGACGAACGGGGCGAGGTAGCGCGCAATGAGGCGCATCGGCATGTGCTCGGGATCCGCGACGCTGCCCTTGAGGACGCCCTCGAGCAGGGGCGCGGCTCCCATCACCCCGCGCGTGAGACTGAAGGCGAAACGCGCCGTGCGCCGCTGCATCTGCGTGATGTCCTTCGCGGGCAGCTCTTCGAAAGCGGGCGTGTTCATCAGCACGAGCTTCTCGACGCGGTCCGGCCGCGTTGCCGCCAGCTTCATCGCGATCGCGCCGCCGATGTCGACGCCCACGATGACGCCGCGCGCGACCCTCAGCACCGTCATTGCCGCGTCCAGATACTCCGCCTGCGCCGCGATGCCGAAATCGGCGTCGAGGGGCCGGTCCGACTGGCCGTGCCCGAGAAGGTCGAGTGAGTACGCAGTGTGCCCGGCGGCGGTGATGCTCGGTGCTACCGCGCGCCACAGAAAATTGCAGGTGCCGAAGCCGTGCACGAGGATGACGGCCGTTCCACCGTGGCCATATCGCTCGACGTGCATTGCTCCCGGACCCACCGGAACTCGCAGAATGTCAGCTTGCATCTCTACACCCCTCTCTTACCTTTCGCGTCACCATCGGCTTTGTGCCTCAACGATCGCACTTACCCCGGAAGAATGCCGCCGCGCAGCGATAATCCGAGAGACAGGAACGTACCCCGCAAGAACTCCGTCAGGGAGTCCCGCAATGCATCAAGTCGGCCAAAACCCTTCTATTGGCTGCTTGGAACCATCGGTATAATCGGCGTGGCGGCACTCGCTTATGTAGCCACCAGGCCAAAGGACGGCGCGAGGGATGTCGCCGACGGTCCCGACACCACCAATGCCGGCCCGGCACAGGGCTACCTCCTCGGCAATCCCGATGCGCCGGTGAAGATTCTCGAGTATGCCGATTTCGAGTGTCCCGCCTGCGCCGGCTTCGCGACCATAACCGAGCCCGACGTCAGGAAGCGAATAATCGACACGGGGTTGGCGAGTCTGACCTACTACGATTTTCCGCTCACCATGCATCCGAACACGATGCCCGCGTCTCACGCCGCCGCCTGCGCCGACGAGCAGGGAAAGTTCTGGTCCATGCACGACCGGATCTTCGAGTCACAGGACGAGTGGAACGCCCAGGCAACGGATAGCCCCAAGGCTTTCTTCAAGCGCTACGCCAACGAAGTGGGCCTCGACATCGGCCGGTGGGAAGCGTGCTATAATGCGAAAAAGTACGCCGGGCGCATCAATGCTAATCTGGCCGACGGCCTCCGTCGCGGCGTCGGCTCCACGCCCTCCTTTGTCATCGGCAACAAGCTGTATCC
>JBDSRC010000052.1:0-3263 GCA_039929505.1 Gemmatimonadaceae bacterium | reverse complement strand
TCGCCTCCGCCTCCGATTCGGGCGGCGATGTCGAGAAAGGGTGTCGTCTGCAGCACCCCGTCCCGGATCACCCGAATCCTGCCTGTCTGCTCGACCACGAAGATACGGCCGTCACCGAGCGGCTGGGCCAGGAACACCGGCGCTGAGAGCCCGCTCGCAACGAACGGCTGGAGCGTGAGAGTGAGGTCGGTCGGAAGCGGTCCGTCACCTGGTCCGGACGAGTCAGAGCCGCACCCGGCGAACATCAGTGCGAGGACAGCAAGCGCAAGATTTTGGCGTGACATGGTCCTCCGGGACATTGGGTAGGCACTGAACGTCGCAAGTATATTTCCCACTTCCTTCACGTACCGCGCCACGCCAATGCCCCGAGCGAAAGAGCACACGCACCGCGACCTGCTCCAGATCCCCGACTTCTCCGCCGCCGAGATCGAAAGCCTCTTTGCGCTGGCCGATTCGATGAGGAGCGGCAAATACGATCGCAAGCCGCTCGCGGGAAAGTCGCTGGCGATGATATTCATGAAGTCGTCGACCCGGACGCGCGTCTCCTTCGAGGTCGGCGCCTGGCAACTCGGCGGACACGCGCTCTTCCTGTCGCCGCGCGACGTGCAGCTCGGGCGCGGTGAGCCGATTGCCGACACCGCGCGTGTGCTGTCGCGATACGTGGACGGAATCATGATCAGGACCTTCGCTCACTCGGAGATAGAGGAGCTCGCGCGCTACGCCGACGTGCCGATCATCAACGGCCTCACCGATCTGGTGCACCCGTGCCAGGTGCTCGCCGACCTGCTCACCGTGAAGCAGCACCTGGGCGGCCACGCCGGGAAGCGGTTCGCGTGGATCGGCGACGGAAACAACATGGCCAACTCATGGATCAACGCCGCGCACGTACTCGGCTTCGAGCTGACCCTGGCTTGTCCGGAGGAATACAACCCCGATCCTTCGATCCTCGCGCGCGCCGTCACGGCCGGCGCCAAAGTGCGGGTGGTAAAGGATCCAGCGGAAGCGGCGAGAGACGCGCACGTCATCAGCACCGACGTCTGGGCGTCGATGGGACAGGAAGAGGAGCAGGCAATCAGGGAGAAGGCGTTCCGCGGCTACCGCGTGGACGCGAAGCTGATGAAGGAGGCGAGCAAGGACGCGATCTTCCTGCATTGCCTCCCGGCGCACCGCGGGGAGGAGGTCTCGGCTGACGTGATCGACGGTCCGCAGAGCCGCGTCTGGGACGAAGCGGAGAACCGGCTGCACATCCAGAAGGCGATCATGGCCGTGCTCATGGGGGGCGAAAAGCTGTAGCTGATTTGTGACTCACAAAGGTGATTTCGGGCCGATGTTTTTTGCGGCTTTTTTTGCAGATTGCAATGGCATTTTCCCTCTGAAATCGCGTTAAAAGGAGGCCTCGAAATCGTCTATAACGTAGACCCTCAACCGAGAGCCTACGATGCGGTACCAAGCTGATACTTTCAGGCCTTTCAGCCTTTCCAGAATCCTCCTCGCCAGCGCGATGCTGAGCGTGGTGGTCTCGTGCGCGGATAGCATTGCCCCGGCCAGACTTCCCGAGCTCGAGCCGAATTTCGCGACCGATGAGGTCGTTTCGGACGCGGAGAAGGAGGCGTTCAGGGCGCTCGCATCGTCGTCCAGTGTCGGCATGTCCTCACCGCAGCTTTCGGCCTCCTACAGCGTTGTGGCCGGCCCGATGGCGAATCTTTCGGTCTCGGCAGCGCCCCGGCCGTATACGGTCTCCCGCGTTGCGTTCGCCAAGGAGCCATCCCCCGCCAATGTTGTCCCGCTGGTCAAGGATGACGCGTTTTTCCCGTCCTTCATTCCGGTAGGGTTCGACTTCGAGTTCTATGGCGAGGTCCACAACAAGTTCAGCGTGCATTCGAACGGGTTCATAATGTTTGGGCCGCTCCCGGCTGGCAGCCAGGCGTTCTGGATCATCGACAACATCCCCGCGGCCGCGAACCCGAACAACATCATCGCGCTGGCGTGGAGCGACTGGTACCCGAGGGTGAACGGCAGCATTCGCTACGAAACGCGTGGCGCGCCGGGCAGCCGCAGGCTCGTGCTCGAATATTCCGGCGTCGGCGAAGCTGGTGGAAGCGGCGCGCTGAACTCGCAGCTGGTGCTGGAAGAAGGGTCGAACGTGATCACCATCCATACGACCTCGATGACGATCAGGGTGGGCTCGAACCGCGTCACGCAGGGTGTAGAGAATTCGTCCGGCGCGACTGCGACTTTCGACAGTATCACGAACGCCATCAATGGTGTGACGAGCCCGCGCGTGAAGGGGTTCTTCGGCCTTACGAACGACGCAGTCAGGTTCGTGCCGCCGGCCCCGAACAAAGCGCCGGTTACCCTCGTGCCTGGCAACATCTCGGTCAACACCGCTCCGGGCTCGTGCTCGGCCGCGGTCGAAGTGGGGTCGGCATCGTTCAGCGACGACGCGCCCGGAGCCTCACTTGTGGGTGGCGTGAGAAGCGACAACGAGCCGCTCGATGCACTGTATCCGAAGGGTATCACCACGATCGCCTGGACGTCCGTTGACGCCGAGGAAGTGAAGACGACCGCTAATCAGCTCGTCACGGTCAGCGACGCGGAGGAGCCTTCAATCGCTGCTCCGGCAGATGTCTCGGCCGACAACGATCCAGGCATGGGCTCGGCGGTAGTCAACGTCGGAAACGCTGTCGCAGAGGATAACTGCGAGCATGCAGCCGTAGCCGGCGCGCGCAGCGATGGCGCTCTGATGTCAGCTCCGTTCCCGGTTGGGCTTACCACGATTACCTGGACCGCGTCGGACGAGTCCGGCAACAGTGCCTCCGCGATCCAGAACGTTTTGGTTCGCGACGTCGAGGCGCCCAGCATCAGCGGGTTCGACCTGTCACTCGACGCGACCAGCCGCAGCGGCGCGGTCGTGAGGTTCGTCACCGTATCGAGCGACAACGTGGCCGTAGTGAGAGTTTCGTGCACCCGCGAGTCGGGAAGCATGTTCCCCATTGGCCCGACGACCGTGACCTGCACCGCGATGGATGCGGCGGGCAATCATGCCTCGGACAGCTTCGTCGTCACCGTTCATGGTGCCGCTGAGCAGCTCGTTGCCATGATCGGCTTCATGGAAGATCTCGACCTGAGCGGCGGTGCGGCGAATCCGATGCTCAACCAGCTGCTTGCCGCGCTGCGCGCCGTCGAGGACGAAAGCGCCGTGTCGTGCAAGAAGATCGACGATTTCATCAAGATGCTCACCGAGCGGAAGAAGAGCTCGGAGA
>JBDSRC010000051.1:0-3961 GCA_039929505.1 Gemmatimonadaceae bacterium | reverse complement strand
GCTGCTTCACGATCTCGCCCAGGCCAACCGCAATACGGCGGCGACCGACATGGATACGACGATCCCGGTGGTGGTGAGATCGCGGACGGATGGGGAGTTGGACGGCACGGTGGCGGTCCCAGGGGGGCCGAGCAACGCCGGTCAGATTCTGACTCCCTCGGGGAATCAGCCGCGGATTGCCCCGCCACGTCGCGCGCGCGACGCGCCGGCGCCGTCCCAGGTTCCTTCGCGTGACGACATCAATCCTGCTTCGGGCGATCCGTGCGATTCGCCCGCCGCGGCTGATCAGCGCACCTGCCTCAACCGCTCGATCGCGCGCGCGGATGTCAATCTCAACCGGGTTTACGGTGAGCTTACGTCTCAGGCGCGTCTTTCAGGCGGGGGCGAGCTCGAAGAAAGATTTCGCCAGCAGCAGCGCGCCTGGATCATCACGCGCGATGAGGAGTGTCGTCGCCAGACCCGGAGCCAGGAAGGAGAGCTCTGGGCAAGAGTTCGAGCGCGCTGCCTGGCCGATTATTCCGCGCGGCGCACGGCGCAGCTGCAGGGAAGCCTGAACAGTCTCCGCGGGCAGTAGGGACCGACCGACTTCGTCGGTCCCTGCTGGCGCGGGACTTCTGGCCTTAGCGGGACGCCGCTCTCGCGGGACCGGACGCGCTCACGATCGCCCGACCCTGAAGCAGTCCATCGATCTCGGCGGCAGCAACCGCGCGTGGACCGATCCATCCGTCACCCACATGCCGAGTCGGCACGGTGACGCCGGCGATTCCGCCCGTTGGGCTGATCTCGACGACGGCGCTCGCGTCGACCTTCCCCTTTTCACCGGTGTTGATGACGAGCACCCACCGTCCCGAAGCGGGACGCTGCCACCTCACCACGTACATCCCTGCCTGTGATCCGGGGCGAATGTCGAGGCGCATCGTCTCTCTCTTTCCGTTGACGACGCCTTCAGCGGTTCCAGTGACGGTCCTCGCGAGAGGATCGCCGTGATGATAGGTGCGCACGGTGAGGAAGCCATCACGCGATGCGCGATCGAACGGGTTGGCCGGGTACTCGATCGCGATCCACGGCGGTCCGGCCAGCGCACTGCTGAACGCGGTGAGTGTGAAAGCTGATGCGAGCATTACGGTGCGAAGCATTGTGCGGGTCATTGTCGATCTCCTGAAGAAGTTTTTCCGCCACTACGATGCCGCCTGCGCTCGCCAGGTTTGAATGGCGCTCAGGGAGATTGTCTGATGGTCACGCCACCCTTGAAGGTCCGCACGTTCACCTTCGCGCCGCCGCCTCCGGTTTCGGTCGTCAGCTCCTGTCCGCGCCCGAATCGGCCAGCCAAGGCTCGTGTCCGGGAGACGCGGTTGTCGATCTTCCCCGCTATCGTGACGACGGCGAACGACGCGTTCGTCTTGTCGGGTACCGCTATGTCAACCGTGCCGGCGTGGGTGTCGAAGTCGAAGACGCCGCTCCGATCCAGTTGTCCGGCAAAGGTGATGTTCCCCGTGACGGTCTCGATCCTGGCGCGCTCGAACAAGCCACCCTCGATCTTGATGGCGCCACTGACGGTCGATAGGGCCGCGTCAGCACTCGATCCGCGAAAAGTGATCGCACCCGTTGCGCTCTTGACGCGAACCCAGGGCGGCGAACCGGTGACATGGATGTCGCCATCGATTGCCTCGGCGTTCAGCTCGCGGGGACTGCCCGTGACATCGATCGTCCCGCTCACAGTATAGAGATCGAGCCCGCCTGTGACTCCGGTGACGTCGATATTCGCCGTCGCGGTTTTCACCCACAGTCTTATCCGGGCAGGTACCCAGATCTCGAGCCTGGTCGGCTTCGGATTCCGTTCGTTGCTCGACTCGATGAACATCTTCGCGCCGGTGTAGCCGCCGCCCATGTGGAACTCGTCTCCTTCCCCGAGCGTGGCGCGAACGAGAACGGTGTCCTTGTTCCAGCCGTGGACGATGACGCTTCCCACCATGTTGTGAATGCGGAAAGCGCCCTCCATGCCGAGGGCTTGCTTGCGCTCGATCTTCTTCTGCGCCCACGCGGGCGTAGCGACCGCGAAAAGGGCGAGAAGCAGAACGCCGGCGCGCATCCTCAAGGTCAGCTTCCCCTCGTCATCTCGGTGCTGCGGCGGAGCAGGTCAACCTTCTGCCGGTAGCTGGCGGACAGCATCTCGATCAGGACTCTGTTCGCCGGATCGCGCGCGAGCGCATTCCGCGCCTCGAGGATTGCTTCATCGATGGTGCGAAGGCTGGCCTTGAGCTGCGCGATGGTTTCCGGCGCGAGCTGACCCTGCTGGCTGTCGAGCAGCTCCTGGAGGATGCTCGCGGTGCGCAGATAGTTGTTCTCCTCGACCGTGAATGCGGCGAGGCTGGCGGGTGTCTCTCCCGGCGAACGCATCGCGCCAGCGTTCGGCGATGCCGCGACTTGCCCCCGGTCGCGCATCACGTACAGATAGGTAGCACTGGACGAGACCGCTGCGACGACCAGCACCGCCGCGGCAACCGTGAACGGCCGCCACCAGATTCCCGCCGAAGGAGCTCGCTTCAGCACGATTGCATCGTGCTCGATTGTCTGCCTGATGTGCGACCACGCATCGGCCGGTGGATCGATCGATGTCGGCAGTGCCGAAGCCCGAGCCAGTATCTCCTTGATGCTCTCAACTTCGGCACTGCACAGCTCGCAGCCCGCGATGTGCTCCGCCACCGGAACGCGCGCGTCTTCGGTCAGCTCGCCCGTTACGTAGTCTTCCACCAGATGCTTGATCACGTCGTGTGTCACTTCTCCAACCTCTCTCTCAATAGCCTGCGTGCCCGGTGCAGCTGCGCTTTCACCGTTCCAACCGATACGTTCAGCTGCGCCGCGATTTCCTGGTGCTGATAGCCTTCAACATCGTGTAGAACGAAAGCGAGCCTGGCGCCCCTGGGCAGCGAGGCGATCGCTTTCTCCATGTCCATCTTCAGCTCGATTCCACTCGCTCGCGCCGCTCCGGGAAGCCGGCTCGTATCGTCCATTGGAAGAACGCGCGCGGTTCGCCTGCTGTCCGTCCTGGCGTTCTCGAGCAGAGTGTTGACCGTCAACCGGTGAAGCCAGGATGAAAACGCCGAGTCACCGCGAAACGTGTCCAGCTTCCGCCAGGCGCGGATGAACACATCCTGCAGCAGCTCGGTCGCGTCATTGGCGTCGCCGCCGACCAGTCGCAGGCAGAGCGCGTACGTCCTGCCCGAATGCTCGCGATAGAGCTGCTCGAATGCATTGACATCGCCCGCCTGCGCGCGCTTGATAGCATCCGGCCCCTCCGGCGTGCGGGCAATGTCTGCAACCAGCGCTACTCTCGTCATCTAAGGTCGCAATATGACGCCGGCTGCCGGCCAAAGGTTGGAATGCGTCGTTGCTGAGCCTGGATCTCTGTTCCTGGGGAGGCGGGAGTGTGCTCTCCGGCGCTACGCTCGCTCGGGCGGAGCCCAAAGCGCTCCTTCGCGCTTCCCTTTCAAAGCGGAGAAGAACGGGCGGGAGGTGAGAGAGGAGCGTAGGCGGGAGGTAGCAGGTCACTACGCCGCGACTATTCCTTTATTCTGACAGCAATTACTCGCGCCCTCGCCAGTGGCGGTTTGCATAAGGGGAAAGTCGGCGTGTAGTGACCTGCCACCTTGTACCTATGCATCTCTCTCACCTCCCGCCCGTTCTCCTCCGCAGCTGCAGTTTTTCATGAGCTCCGCGGCAGCATGAGCGGATCCGTAGCGTCCGGTTCGACGCTTACACGAATCGCCACTCTACTCGGTATCGCCCCCAAGCTCGAACTTGCCCCGCGCGTAACCGGCGATCCGTTCCAGTCCGGCCTTGACCTCCGGCGGCAGGTCGGTGCGCTTCATGAGCCGCTCCGCCTCCACGCGAATCGATTCGAGGGAATCGATGAAGTTTCCCTTCTTGAGCTTGCCCGCGTCGTCGGCCATAAGCGATTGAT
>JBDSRC010000050.1:0-4435 GCA_039929505.1 Gemmatimonadaceae bacterium | reverse complement strand
TCCCTTCGCGCACCAGACGGTCGGCGGCGTCGAACATCGCCTTGCCTCCTTCCGCATCGAACTTGAGAAGTCCGAGGCTTTCTCCTCTCGCCGACCCCGGAGGGACGTCCTTGCCAATGTCGACGACACGCCCGTCCTTGACGGCGATTTTCGTCTGTTCGCGGCCGCGGGACGATGTCGAGTCGTACGCCAGCGTGTTCGACGGAGCATCGAGGAGCCGCTCGAGTATTTCCGGATTGAAGAACAGATCGCAGTTCAGCAGAATAAATGGACCGCTCATGTGCTCGCGGGAGAGCCAGAGCGAATACAGGCTATTGGTTTCCTGAAAACGCTCGTTGATGACGAATTCCGCGCGGTCGCCGACAACTTCACGAACCTGTTCCGCCCGGTATCCGGCGATGACGAGCACAGGCCCGATGCCGTGATCGGCCAGCGCTTCGATCTGATGCAGTATCAGCGGACGCCCCCCGATCTCTACCAGACACTTCGGCTTGCCACCACTCAGGGCTTGCAGCCGGCTCCCTACGCCGGCGGCGAGGATTATTGCGCGCATGCTATGCGGTCTCCGCGGTGAGGGTGCAATGCTCGGCCACCGGACCGCTGTAGGTGGCGCGGCCTTCCGACAATTCGATTACCCAGTCCATTCGGTTCACTAATTCAGCGTCGTGCGTCACCCATAGAGCAGTACGGCCTTCGGTAGCGCGAAAGAGCAGCTCCACCATTTCAACGGCCGATTTCTCGTCAAGGCCGGTCGCCGGCTCGTCGAGGAGCCAGATCGGACCGTCGCGAACGAGCGCCCGCGCGATCGCCAGGCGCTGTCTCTCCCCTCCGGAAAAAAGATCGCCCGACCGTCGGACGCGAGTCGCGTATCCCTCGGGCAAACGCTCGATGAAGGAATCGACACCGACGGCGCGCGCGGCAGCGCGTATCGCTTCGTCGGTAGCGGAGGGAAAGCCGAGGGCGAGATTGTCACGCACACTGAGACCCGCCAGCACGCTGTCCTGAAACACAGCGCTCACCTGAGAGCGGATCGAGCTGAGGGCGTATCCGCGGATGTCTTTGCCATCGTACAACACGCGACCGTCGCTGGGCTCGATGAGTCGGGGAATGAGCCGCAGGAGTGTCGATTTCCCTGACCCATTCCCCCCGATCACTACCGTTCGCTTTCCGGTGGGAATCAGGCAGGTCACGGAATCCAGGGCCAGCTTCCGAGCGGCTCTGCTCCTACGCGCCACTTTGACCGTCACCCCATCCAGCGATATCGCCTCTCTGAGCGGCGGAGCCGTGATCGCATTCGCGGCATCCCGGATTGTCGGCTCGGTTTCAGCGATTCGCGCCAGTCGTTCGGCGCACGCCGCGGTGCGGCCGAGCCGCGCGGTCTGGTATGCGAAGGACGCAAACGGAGCGCGGAGCGCGAGAGCATACGAGATGAACAGCACCAGATCTCCCGGAGTGAGGCGGCCGCTTTCGACCGCGGTCGCCCCGATCCAGAGCGCAACAGCGACGCTGACGGCGAGCAGCAGCTCGACGCGCAGCACCAGTCCGGCGGCGAGTTTCCTCACACGTTGCTCCTGCTTGAGGCTCTTCTCGTTCTTTCGCTGAAAGCGCGCATGTGTCGCGCCCAGCGAAGTGCCGAAGGTCTGCAGCTCTCTCACGCTGCCGAGATCGTCGGTCATCAGTGCGGCAAGCTTGCCCTCTCTGCGGCGCTGCTCTTTCGAGGCTACCGCTATGCGCTTGCCGCGCGACTGCATCGACGCGAGAGCGAGCAATCCCCCCAAAGCGAGCACCGCACCGAGCAATGGATCAAGCCAGAAAAGAGCGGCGAGAGTGGCGACGAAGAGCGCCATCGCCTGGAAGACGCGGATCATCAATCCGTTGACGCCGCGCCTCAGGCGCGATGTGTCGTAAAGAACGCGCGTTACGAGCTCACCCATGTCCCGCGCTTCGTGAAACACCAGCGGCTGCTGCATCAGGTTCGCAAACAGCGCGGTGCGAAAGCGGTAGAGAATCCGGTTCCCGAGGCCGTTCAGCACCATTACCTGGACGAACTCCGCCGCTGCCCCAGCCAGCGCCAGCGCGACGAATCCGAGGCTGAGAACCAGTATCCCGCGCGCCGGATCCGCGGCCAGCCAGGCTTCCACCGCCCCGGACGGATTGCTGCCGGAGAGTCCATCGAGAATCCATTTGAGCGGCCACGGCCGAATCACATGAATGGCGACAATCGCGACGGACAACGCTATTCCCGCCGCGAGCCCGTTAGCTTCCCCGCGCGCGTGCGGTCTCAGCAGCGCAACGATGCGGCGAATCTGCATCGGCTTCTTCGTCACCGGCTTTGCCATCAGACAAGGCCCGTGATTCCGAGCCGGTGCTCCAGCCAGCGTAACGCCGCGTCGGTGGCGAGACCCGGATTGAAAAAAAGATCGCGCGCCATCCCCCTGCGCACCTTGCTTCCGCTACGCGGATGGGCCAGCGACCACTTAACCGCTTTTACCGCATCGTCGGGCCACCGCGCCGTGACTCCTCCCTTTCTGCCCCAGGTATCCAGGTCGAGCGCGACTCCCTTGCGCCGCATATGGGCGAGGAGTTGCGGAACGTCGAGAAACACCATCGGGCGGTCGAGCAGCGAGAACTCGTTGGAGACGGACGATGCGTCGGATATCAACAGGTCGGCGGCAGCCATGTACGGCACAACGTCGAGTCCTGTCACCAGCCTCGTATGCTTGTCGAGAAGCGGCCGCAGCCTCGCTGGCCAGTCAGTCAGGCGGTCGCGCGGATGATCGTGAAGCTTGATCATGACGTCGTACTTCCCAGTCGCCCGTAATCGCTCGATGACCGCTTCGCCGGTATGCTCGAGGGAGTTATCCGCCTGTCCGGTCGGCGCGTAAAGAATCACCGGGCGACGACCGGAGAAGCCTATTCGCCGAATCATGGACATCTTGTCGATGGAGCCATCGACGAGGCGATCGAGCTTGGGAAAGCCGATGTCCACCAGCCGCGGGTCGGTTGGGCGAAGCATCCGCTCCTCGGTGAACAGGCGACGCATGTACGGTCCCACAAGGAACAGACGATCGTAGACCAGCACGTCGCGGCGAACAGCCATGTTGCGAAACGAGACGCCGTGAAAAAGCTGGATGCGCTCGCGGTCTTCCCTGGGAAAGTAACCCGAAACATGGGCACAGAAGACGACGTCAAAGAACTGGTCCTCGATCTCCTCCAGCTCCAGTACGCGCGCCTGGGGCACCCGGAAGGGAGCATAGAGCTGCGCGGCCGTCAGTGCCGACGTGCCATCGGGCAGCGCCTGGCGCCCACCGGAGAGCCAGACTTCGACCTTTCTCGACTTGCGAAGGCGGTCGTACAGCGGCTTGAAGCAGACGAAGTGAACCGGGGCGTACCCGGCGAAGAGAATCCGCTTCGGTCCGGCTGCGCCTTTTGGAGATCGTCCAGACATCTTGCTAGAACGAAGCCTGGAGACCTACCGACGCGAGGAGGTTTCTGAAGTCCGCTTCGTCGCCAAGCGCCGACCCGAGCGGCCGGTTGGTGCTCTGGGTCAGAAAGCGCGCTCCCGCCGACATGGAAACACCCTTGGCCAACTTCGTTCGGATGGATCCGCGGATTCCGTTTCGCGCATCCCGCCGTCCTGCGCCGTCCTCGTCGTACGGCAGCTTCGAGCGGAAAGAGCGAAGCCTGTAATCGTATCCCACCGACGCGGAGATACGGCGGCCAACGTCGAGTGCGAGCCCGACACCCATCTGGTGTTCCAGGCGAGAGCGGTCGATGTCCACCAGCGCGCGCGCGTCCAGGTCGCTCGTCGTGCCATTCCCGTTGAAGTCCACATTGTAGGAAGGCTCATCGAGCAGCACGACCTGCCTGCCGGGGCTGGCCGAGAGAGCCGCAAGCTCGTAAGTGAGATCGAGTCCGACCATGGACTTCTGGCCGATGGCCAGCGCTAGCATGGCCGTCGGCCCGCTCAGATCCCGAACGGCGAACGGCGCGTCGTACGATCGGGCGAAAAATCCCGCGCCGGCGCTGAGTACCACGCCCTTCCTGGACTCGGACAGCGGGAAGCGAAAGTCCCCACCCATCGAATACTCTCCATACTGGCCTTGCTCGTAAATTCGCTCGGCCGGTAAAATCGTTCCATTTGCGTCGGCATCGACCGCATCTGACAAATAGTTGCGGGAGAAATGGCTGGGAGTTGAGGCAGCGATCAGCCGGACGCGACGTCCACTCCCGAGCGATTGAGCGATCGTCAGCGCACCGGTCGCTTCACGGCGCAGCTCGTTGCGCGAAGCAAACTCGTAGGAAAGCTCCGGAGTGATCTCGAAGCTGCGCCCGGCGATACCCGGTCCGGTGAGCTCAACGCCGATGCTCCCGATGCCTAACAGGTCGCTCGCGCTTTCCATCCCGGCGTATCGCCCGCTGACAGTGGCGTCCG
>JBDSRC010000049.1:0-2597 GCA_039929505.1 Gemmatimonadaceae bacterium | reverse complement strand
AACGGTACGACCGCAAACCAGATTCCAAACGGCATTGTTTCAGCGTAAAAAACTCGCAACAACACCATCGCCCCGATGAAGTAGAGAGCGAGATTCGCCAGCACTATTGGGCGACCATAGATGCCGCCAAGCAGAACCGACCGGCTCAGCCAGTTGAGGGATCCAACCGCTAGCCACGATGCGCCGAGCAGCTGGCCGACCCAGGAGGCGTCGGCCGGGAAGGCTGGAATCACGCTCGGCAGAATCACATCCGAGGCAAAGAGCAGCGCCAGGCCGGCAATGAAGAGGAAGACGGCGCTAGCGCGCGAGAGCTGAGTAGAAATCAACGTTTGCTCCGGAACTGGGAAGCCATTGCGGTCATTGGCACGAATCCGGGGATTCGGCGTCTGCGCTGCTATCTTGTGGTTGATGAATCTACACGAGCCAGTGCTCATCGTCGGCGCGGGTCCGATTGGCCTTGCCTGCGCAATCTCGGCCCGCCGCCGCGGGATCGATCCACTGATCATCGACGCCGGCCCCGTCGTCAATTCGATCGTCCGCTATCCCGTCGGGATGACGTTCTTTACGACGCCCGAGCGGCTGGAGATCGGTAATCATCCAATTGTTTGCGCCGGTGCGAAGCCGACGCGCGAGGAAGCGATGATGTACTATCGCGGCATCGCGCGTGCCGAAGGCCTTAGGGTGCGGACCTTCGCGCGTCTGTCGAAAGCGGCGCGCGTCGAAGGCCAGATCCGGTGCACGCTCGAAACGGCTACCGGGCCCGAGGAGATGACGAGTGACTCTCTGGTGCTCGCGACAGGCTACTTCGACCGTCCAAATCGTCTCGGCGTGCCGGGTGAGGATCTTCCACACGTTCAACACTATTTCGACGAAGCGCACCTCGGCTGGGGACTCGACGTCGTGGTGGTGGGCGGGAAGAACTCCGCCGTGGAGGCCGCGCTCTCGCTCTATCGCGCGGGAGGGCGCGTCACGCTGGTGCATCGCGGCACGGCCCTCAAGCCGAGTGTCAAATACTGGCTCCGTCCCGACATCGAAAACCGGATCAAGTTCGGGGAGATCGAGGCGCGGTTTGGCGCGACGGTTCAAACGATCGAGCCGGGTGCAATGACGATACACAACGCGGACGGGGCAACTGAACGCATTGCCGCCGACCGGGTTTATCTCCTCACCGGCTTCGCTCCAGACTTCGAGCTGTTCCGCTCGATCGGAATAGATCTGGATCCCATCACCGAGCGTCCGGCGCTGAACCCCGAGACGCTGGAGACCAACGTCCCCGGGATTTACATGGCGGGCAGCATCGTGTCAGGCCGCGCAATTTCAGAGGTGTTCATCGAGAACGGGCGCTACGACGGTGAAAAGATCTTCGGCGATCCAACTGCTCGCCGGCGGGCGACTGAGGCTTACGAGGAATCCCCTCGGTCCGTCGGCGAATAAAGGATTTACGATTTCTCGGCCAATACCTCGCCAAGCGCGTCGAGACGCTCCGACCAAAGCAGCTTGAAGCGTTTGACCGCTTCGGGATCGGGAAGCTTCGTGTGCGCCAGCGCGACCTGACTCTTGGATTTTGTCGTCGGAGTGAAGCCAATGACGACGATGGTGCCATCGGGCCAGCCGAGCCGCATGGTCTTCGGCGGTTTGGCGGTGCGCACCTTGACGCCCGGCTCACTGAGCCAGCGTCGACGAAGGCTCGGGTCAGCCCACGCCTCGAACAGAGTCGTCACTGGAACGTTGTATGTGCGGGACTTGCTTGCCTCGCAGGTACCATCGCGCCGTTGTCCGCGCGCGCAGTCCCTTGATACGCTCGTAACCCACGGCGACCATCTGCGAATACCAGCCGCTGACCTTGTACTTGGTGCTGATCGAGCGCGAACGAGGCGCTTGAGATCCTTGTTGACTGGCATCGTCATTTCTCCTTTGGATGCACCGGAAAGAATCAGCGCTTTGTTCAAGGCGATCCTCCGATTCGACGCAAAACCGCAAGGCGGTTACGCAAAACTCAGAGCCCTGAGTTCATCTCCTCTACCAGTCCGTCGACCGATAATCCTTGAGAAACTTCCCCCAAATGTGCACGCCGGTGTTGAACCCCGAAATGATCGGGTCGACGATTCTCGCCGCGCCATCCACGCTGTCGAGCGGCGGATGAAACCGGTGCTCGGCCGTTTTCCGCGCGGCAATCTCCTCCGGATCCTCATCGGTAATCCAGCCGGTGTCGACGCTGTTCATGTGAATGCCGTCGGCGATGTAATCGGCGGCCGATGTGCGCGTCATCATGTTGAGCGCTGCCTTCGCCATGTTCGTGTGCGGATGCCGAATCGTCTTGTACGACCGGTAGAACTGTCCCTCGACCGCCGAGACGTTGACGATGTGCTTGTCGCGCTCTGGAGTCCGGGTCATCAGCGGCTTGAGCCGCGCGTTGAGAATGAACGGCGCAATCGCATTGACCAGATGAACTTCCAGCAGCTCGACGGCGGGAACCTCGGCGAGCAGCAGACGCCATGAGTTCCGGCCCCTGAGGTCGATCTGCTGCAGGTCCTGATCGAGGAGCCCGCGCGGGAAGAGATTGCTCTCCTCGGTGATCTCGGTCAGCTGTTGCGAGA
>JBDSRC010000048.1:0-5547 GCA_039929505.1 Gemmatimonadaceae bacterium | reverse complement strand
TGGAAGGTCTTGCCTTCGCGAATGAGGTTGGAGACCGACGGCGTCGACAGCATCACCTCGCGCGCGGCAACCCGACCGCCTCCGATCTTCCTGCAGAGAACCTGCGAGATGACGCCCTTCAGGGAGTCGGAGAGCATGACCCGAATCTGCGCCTGACGGTCGGGCGGGAACTGATCGATCACGCGATCGACGGTGCTCACCGCGCTCGACGTGTGGACGGTACCGAATACGAGGTGACCCGTTTCCGCCGTCTCGATCGCCATGGAGACCGTTTCCAGATCGCGAAGCTCGCCGACGAGAACGATGTCGGGATCCTCGCGCAGTGCAGCGCGGAGGGCGTGCTTGAAGGACGAAGTGTGGACGCCGACGTGCCGCTGGGTGATGAGGCACTTCTTGCTTTCGTGCACGAATTCGATCGGGTCCTCGATGGTGATGACGTGGTCGTTCCGGGTGCGATTGATCAGGTCGATCAGCGCGCAAAGCGTCGTCGACTTTCCTGAGCCTGTGGGTCCGGTCACCAGCACGAGTCCCTTCGTCAGCTGGCAGAGGCGCTGCACTTCCGGCGATAGGCCCATCTGCTCGACCGTCACGACTGCGGCGGGAATGGCGCGGAACACGGCGCCCGTGCCTTTTCGCTCGCGGAGCGCGTTGCCGCGAAAGCGTCCGACGCCGACTATCTCATGGGCAAAATCGGTGTCGTTGATCTCGGCGAACTCTTCGCGATTCTGCGGCAGCATCACCGCGGCGAGCATGCCCTCGATGTCATCCTGCGTAAGGGGGGCGTGGTCGGGGATTGCGGCGACCTCTCCATTGGCGCGGAGCATCGGCGGCAGGCCGACGCGCAGGTGGAGATCCGACGCTTTCCTGGTCACGAGGCTCCGCAGCAGGCTTTCGATTCTGTCGAGGGGGCGATCGTTGACTTTCCCGACGGCCGTCGGGGCGCTCGCCGGCGTCGGGGCGCTGACCGGCGCCGCCACGGTCGCCGGTGTGGACCTGGGCGTAGCGACCGGGCGCGAATTCCCATTCGTGGCTGGAGCCGTAACGGGCATGGCGGCTGCGTGCGAGCTTCCGTTCGTTGGCTCTACCCGCGCCGACAGCTTCCCCTCGATCTGCGACAGCGACACCTCGAAGGTGCCATCCGCCGAGGCATAGGTGAATCGTATCCCACCCTTCGCATCGAGCCCGTGCGGCGAATCCTGTGGCGCGATCTCGCGCACCAGAGTCAGAATCTGGGCGCTGGTGAGCGGCTGCTTCATCACCGGGCGCGGCGAATCATTTATCGTGAGCGTCGCAACATCGCCCTCCGGCATCACGAGCGCCGTGGCTTTGTTGGAGACGAGGACGGAGAGAAAGCGATCTAGCTGTGCCATGTCAGTCGAGGGGCTGAACGCGATCGATCAATGAGCGATTGATCAGTCGCGCTTCGTTTGAGGTATAAAGCGTGAGGAACCGCGCATTGAGGCGGTTGAGATAGTCGAGCACACGCGCGCGGTCGGGCCTCGCTTCGAGCCGAATCGACCCGACGCGGACGTCGCCGCCAATGAGGACTACCTGTAACAGCGCGGTTGGAGCGGGTGTGCCGGTGATAGGCTGGTCGCCGGTCTCGCCGCCACTGGCATCAGTGATCTCCGCGACCCGTGCCTTGGAGACCAGAACCACTTCTTCGGTCTCGAGCTCGATCGGGAAGAATTCCTCGGCGGAGTTGAACAGCTCGGAGACGTCCTCGAGCTCGAAGGGGCGATGCGACGAGGAGTGGATGAACACTGATCCTCGCAGCTGCTCCCCGCCGATCATGCTGAGTGCGACGGACCTTCTTGCGGTCTCGACGCGGTACAGGTTCGCGGATTTTCTGGTTTGTTGCATGCTCTCGCGCGCGAACGGGTGGGGGATAACAACGGCACTCGTATTCAGACTGATCCGCAGCCCAAGTAGTCACGTGTTTTCCGCAAATAAACGCTGTTGCGTTTTACCGAAACCAGGGGGAAATGCGCCAACACAAACATGATGTTCGTGGTCTAGTGCGAAGGGCTCTCGCGGCTTACTTTCTCGCCACCCTAAAACGACCGATCGCATGGATCTCGCCCCGCAACGCAAGACATACGACGTGTGCATCGTTGGTTCCGGAGCAGGCGGAGGCATGGCCGCCTATGTCCTCACGCGCGCCGGCGCAAACGTCCTGCTCCTCGAAGCAGGAGGACCGTGGGACAACACCCGCGACTCGGTGATGATGAAGATGCCGTACGACTCTCCGCGCCGCGGAGCATCGACGCGTGACCGGCCATTCGGAGAGTTCGACGCCTGCATCGGCGGCTGGGAGCTGGAGGGCGAGCCCTTCACGAAGGCCGAAGGAACCGACTTCATGTGGTGGCGGGCACGGATGGTCGGGGGCCGCACCAATCATTGGGGTCGGATCTCGCTCCGGTTCGGCCCTGACGACTTCAAGGCAAAAAGTCGCGACGGACTCGGCGACGACTGGCCGATCGGATACTCCGATATCGCGCCGTACTACGACCGGCTCGACAAGCTGGTTGGGATTTTCGGCAACAACGACAACCTGCCCAACCATCCTGGCGGGTACTTCCACCCGCCGCCGAAGCCGCGCTGCTACGAGCTGATGATCAAGGACGCGGCCGACCGGCTCGACATCACCTGCGTCTCCGCGCGTCTCTCGATCATCACCAAGCCGCACAATGGACGCGCGCCGTGTCACTACTGCGGGCAGTGCAACCGTGGCTGCATGACCAAGTCCAATTTTTCGGCCACCGATGTATTCATCGCGCCGGCGCTGAGGACCGGCCGGCTGACGCTCGTGACCAACGCGATGGCTCGTGAGGTTACGCTCAACGCTCAGGGACTGGCGAACGGAGTCACCTACATCGACAAGAAGACGGGCGCGGATCGGCAGGCAACCGCGCGGGTGGTAGTGCTCGCGGCGAGTGCCTGCGAATCGGCGCGGCTCCTTCTCAACTCCAAGTCCTCGAAGTTTCCCAACGGACTCGCAAATTCCAGCGGCGTGGTCGGCAAGTATCTGACCGATACGACCGGCATCAGCGTCTCGGGCTTCATCCCCAGGATGATGGATCACGTCGTCCACAACGAAGACGGCGTCGGCGGCGGCCACATCTACATGCCGTGGTGGATCGACAACAGGAAGCTCGATTTCCCGCGGGGATATCACATCGAAGTCGGCGGCGGAATCGATAATCCTCCCGGCTACGGAACCCTGGGTGGAGTACAGAACTACCCGTCGGGCGGCGGATACGGGAAAAAGCTCAAGGACGACTACCGCCGGTACTACGGGGCCACCGTCGGATTCGCGGGACGCGGAGAGCAGATACCCAACGAGCACAGCTACTGCGAGATCGATCCGGTCGTGAAGGATCGCTATGGCATTCCGGTGCTTCGTTTCAGCTGGAAGTGGACGGACCACGAGTACAACCAGGTGCGCCACATGCACCAGACTTTCCGCGCATTGATCGAGGAGATGGGCGGAACGGTTTTCGGGTCGATGCCGACCGTGGACACCGGTTACGGAATCGCAAAGGGCGGGGAGATCATCCACGAGCTGGGCACCGTCCGGATGGGCGACGACCCGTCGAAGTCGGCGCTCGACTCGAACTGCCGCGCCCACGACGTGAAGAATCTTTTCGTCACCGACGGCGGCCCATTCGTGTCGCAGGCCGACAAGAATCCCACCTGGACCATCATGGCTCTGGCGATGCGGACGAGCGAATTCATCGCGGCCGAGAGGAAGCGGGGGAACCTATGAGTGGGGACGAGCGCGGCGAAGTGGGTACGCCGCCGATGGAATCAATCGCGAGCGCGCCCGATGGCGCAGCTTCAAAGGAGCTCACCCGCCGCGAAGCCGTGCAGATGTTGGCCGCGCTTCCTCTCGCGACGCTCTTCAGTCTTGGCTCCGCCGACCAGGAGCGCGCGCGGAGCTTCGTCGATGAGGCGCTCGAGGCGGGACCGGCGTTCGCGCCCAGATTCTTCACGGCAGCGGAATTCCGCACCGTGCGCATTCTCGCTGACATGATAATTCCGCGCGACGAGAGATCCGGAAGCGCCACCGATGCCGGAGTTCCGGAGTTCATTGACTTCATGATGATCGACCGCCCGGACAATCAGAAGTGGATGCGTGACGGTCTGGCGTGGCTCGATGCGCAGTCACGGACGCGGAATTCCAAGGCGTTCGCCGATGCCACGACTTCAGAGCGCGCGGCAATTCTCGACGAGATAGCCTGGCCGGCACGCGCGCCGGCCTCGCTCGCCGCGGGAGTCTCGTTCTTCAACCGGTTCCGCGACTTTACCGCGTCGGGTTTCTGGTCGAGCCGCATCGGAACGAACGATCTGCGTTACATCGGCAACAAGTTCGTGCCCGTCTGGAACGGGTGCCCGCCGGCGGCGCTCAACAAGCTAGGCGTTTCGTACGCGAAGTTCGATGCGAAAAATCTGCGATTGACCCCTCCGACTTCAGGCTCCTAACAATGAGGCGACACTAATGAGTGGCGAACGGCTCGGCATCGGCTTCGTCGGCAGCGGATTCAATGCGCGCTTCCACATTCAGTCATTTGTCGGACTGCGCGACGCTGACGTCGCCGGAGTCTGGAGCCCGAATGTCAAGAACGCCGCCGCGACCGCGAAGTACGCGCGCGAGCTCGAGGTCGGAGATGCGCGGCCGTTCAAGTCCATCCGCGAGATGGTCGCCGATCCGGCGATCGATGCGATCTGGCTCTGCGGCCCCAACCACGCCCGCATCTCCAACGTCGAAGAAATCGTGGGAGCGATCAAGGCCGGTGCGGGGAAGCTCAAAGGACTTGCCTGCGAGAAGCCGCTGGCGCGGAACGTCGCCGAGGCGAAGAAAGTCGCAGCTCTCGCCAAAAGCGTCGGACTAAACACCGGCTACCTCGAGAACCAGCTCTTCGCTCCCGACATAACCAGGGGCAAGGAGCTGATCTGGGCGCGCGGTGCTGCCCTCACCGGCCGGCCATATCTCGCCCGCGCGGCGGAGGAACACAGCGGACCGCACATGCCGTGGTTCTGGCAGGGCACGCTGCAAGGCGGCGGTGTTCTCAACGACATGATGTGTCACTCTGTCGAGGTCGTTCGACACCTTCTCACGAAACCGGGTGAGCCGCGCTCATCGATCACGCCAAAGCGGATCACGGCCCATGTCGCGTCCCTCAAGTGGTCGCGGCCTGCCTACGCCAAGCAGCTCTCGAAGACAATGGGCAAGGACGTCGACTATACCAGGCGGCCTTCGGAAGATTTCGCTCGCGCAACGATCGAGTACGAAGGCGAAGCCGGAGAGACGCTGATCGGAGAGGTGACGACATCGTGGAGCTTCGTCGGCGCCGGCCTCAGGTTGTCGGCCGAGCTGCTCGGACCCGAGTACGCGATGTCATGGAACACGCTCGACAGCGGGCTGAAGCTGTTTTTCAGTCGGGAAGTGAAGGGAAAGTCGGGCGAGGATCTGGTCGAGAAGCAGAACGCTGAGATGGGGCTCATGCCCGTCGTCTCGAACGAGCCCGAGGCGTACGGGTACCT
>JBDSRC010000047.1:0-7650 GCA_039929505.1 Gemmatimonadaceae bacterium | reverse complement strand
GAGAGCTGCGGAGTGTCGTACACCTCATGCTCGTCGGGATTGAGTGCGCGCATCATGATATACGGCACCTCGACGTCGAAGAGTTCCGTGTCGCCGGTGGTGGTGACGTAGTGGTCGACCACGTATGGTAGCCAGACCAGATCGTCCGAGAACCTGGTCCTGACGCCGCGACCACTCTGTGGATGCCACCAGTGCTGGACATCACCTTCAGTGAACTGTCGCGCCGCCGCCCGCAGAATGTGCTCGCGCGCAACGTGGGGATCCGCGTACACGAACGCCATCACGTCCTGAAGCTGATCTCTGAATCCGAATGCGCCGCTCGATTGATAGAGCGCCGATCGCGCCCACATTCGGCACGACAGTGCCTGGTACAGTGACCACCGGTTCACCATCAGGTCGAAAGTGGGTTCCGGAGTCTTCACCGTTATCGTCGTCAACCGACGGTCCCAGCTCTTCACGTTCTGGTCGAGTCCGCTCCGGGCTATTCCGGGCGCGCGAAGTCTTTCCAGCATCGAGCGCGCCGCGGCTTCCGTCTCCCCGGCGCCGAGCAGCATGACGACCTCGCGGGTCTCGCCCGGCTCGAGAGTCAGCATCACCTGGAGCGCGCAGCACGGATCGATCGTCGCCCCGATCGCTCCCGACAGCCCTGCGCGCTCGAGGGCCGCTGGACTCGAGATCGTACCGTTTCGCCCGAGGAACTCACGCCTGTCCGCGGTATAGTACGCGACCTTTTCGCTGATCGACGCGAACGCGACGTAGTCCGCGAACTGCTCGTCGAAATAGTTTCGCGCCAGCATCGACTGCGTCCCTTCATCGAAGGCGGTGCGCACGTGGTGCTGTGTCTGATCGCGCGAGACGCCGAGTACCCACTCGAGATACCATGTCAGAGTGAGCTTTCTTTTCGTTTTCCCGTCGTTGCGCACCGTGAGGAGGCTGATCTTGACGGGATCGCTCTGATCCACGCCGAGCGTGAGCGAAGTTGAGATCCCTGCGTGCTCGTGGTCGAATGCCGAGTATCCGGCGCCATGGCGCACGCGGTACGGAGACGGCTCGCGAATCGGCAGCGGTGCCGCCGTCCACAGATCACCGTTGTCGTCGTCGCGCAGAAAGACACAATCGCTCGACGGGTCGCGCACTGGATCGTTGTGCCACGGCGTAAGCCGGTAGAAGAAGCTGTTCCCTGCCCACGTAACTCCGCTGCCGCCCTCGCTGACGAAGAATCCGCCGGTGGGATTGCCGATGACGTTTACCCACGGCGCCGGCGGAAGGTCGCTGCCGGTGAGATGGATCTCGTACTCGTCTGCGGCGTTGAATCCCCCGAGCCCGTTGAAGGACATGAGCCCGGTACCCGGGTCAGCCGTCGCCGCATGAATCGCAACCGTACCCAGCGGAACGATGTCGCGGTTGGGGTGCTCGAGCTTCGGCGGATACCTGTCCTCGACGCCCGGAAATTCCAGAAAGTTTCCGAGGCCCAGTCCATCGCAGTTGATCTGCACCCGCGCCATCGCGCGGAGCAGGGTTACGTCCTGCGGCTTCAGCAGATCAGCGCGGCGCAGGAAAACCCCGCCCGGTCGATCAAGCAGTCCAGCCTCGCTCGAAGCGATGGTCGTCGACAGCAGCTCGTCGCTCAGCTCCTGCATGTACGTCGCGGGGTGCGTGTTGAGGATCACCAGATCACAGGTGATTCCCTTCAGGCGCCAGTAGTGATGGGTCCTCAGCAGCTGCCGGACGCTCGGAAGTCCTACCGGCGTCTCGATTGTCGCCAGGAGGATCGGCCAGTCGCCAGATATTCCCAGCCCCCAAAGCGCGTGCTGGCCAAGCTTGTTCTGCTCGACGTCGCTCTGAGGAGGCCTGAACCCGGGATGGGGGAACATCAGGTGTCCCGCCAGATCCTGGTACAGCGCGGCGTCGGCCGGGGGAATTCCCAGATCGCGCAGCTCGGCCTGCGCGTGCGCCCATGAAAGATCGAGCGCGCGTCGGGCGCTGTACGGGTCGTGATATAGATCGGCGAGCTCGATCGCGCGCTCCTTCTGGTCCGTCACGAAAGTCGTGAACGAGACGGCCGCTGAAGCGCCGGGAGGAATGCGAATGCGGACCCGGAGCGACAGCACTGGATCGAGCACCGCTCCGACAGTCCCGCTCAGCTTCGCACCCTCGTCGAGCGCCGAGGGATTCCTGACCGACCTGCCGCGACCGACGAACCGGGAGCGATCAGTCTCGCAGGTGATCCTTCCAACCAGCTCGGGACCGCACGCCGCGACGTGCGCACACCAGATGCCCGCTTCGGTTGCGGAGCGCGGCCGCCGTGTCGCGAGAAGCGCGGCATTTGACTCGAGCCACTCGGTCTGCACGAACAGATTGTGAAATGCCGGATGGCCGCGGTCGGCGTCCGGCGTGGTCAGCACGATCTCGGAGTAGCTGGTGAGCTCGATCTCGCGGGGCTGCAACGATCGGTTGGTGAGAGTCACGCGCCTGACTTCCGCGGCGTCATCCGAGGCGACGGCGATCTCCGTGACGGTGTCGATGTCGCCGTCACGCCGGGTGAAGGTGATGCGGTCGCTGGCGAACCACACGTGATACCACTGCGGCTCGGTGCCGCTCGGATGGTAGGCAGTGGACCACACATTTCCAGTCGACAGATCCTTGATAAAGCAGAACTGCCCGTAGTTGTCGCGGGTGCTGTCGTGACGCCAGCGCGTGACGGCGAGATTTCCGTAACGGCTGTAGCCGCCGCCGGCATTGGTGATGAGCGATGTGTACGGCACGCTCCCAAGCACGCCGACCACTGGCTGCGGCGTGTGCGGAGTGTCCACCTGTCGCACCGCTGGCTTCTCCGTCTCGCTCGGAACTCTCGCCGCATCGTCTCCCTGAACGTCCTGTACCGTCAGCCGGCGCGGGATCCGCTCCTGCAGCATCAGCTCCGCCGAGCGGACAAGCGGATCGGTGTGAAAGCGGCGCGGCCAGATCTGCCTGTTCAGGACGTTGTCCAGTGCGACCAGGCTCATTCCGATGTGGTGAGCCATGTAAGTGCAGACGACCGTTTTCTTCGAGCCGGGCGATGGCCTGGTGTAATCGAGCGCGTCGCGGAATCCATACGGTCCAAGAGCGCCTTCACCCTCGAGGACAGTGAGATTCTTGAGCGACTGATGGGGCTCGACGAGCATCGCCAGTAGCGTCGCGTACGGAGCGACCACCAGCTCCTTGCTCAGGCCGCGTTTGAGCGCGAGATCGGGGACACCGAAGGCGCGATATTGATATGTCTGCGCTCGATCACGCACCGCGTACGCCGATTCAGACACTCCCCAGGGAACGCCTCGCTCCGCGCCGTACGCGATCTGGCGCTTCACCGATCCCTTGTGCGTCTGATCCAGCAGCGTGAAGGGAAAGGTCTGCATCACCAGAGCCGGCATCAGATATTCGAACATGCTCCCGCTCCACGAGAGCAGCGTTCGCGTTCCCGCGCTGGCGGTGAGGGAGCGGCCGAGTCTGAACCAGTGATCCACCGATACGTCGTCCTTTGCCACCGCGACGAATGATGCCAGGCGCGATTCCGAGGCGAGCAGATCATAGTAGGAGTTATCGACGGCGTTGCTTCCAACGTGGTAGCCGATGGTGAAGAGCTTGCGCTTCTCGTCGAACAGGAAGCGGAAGTCCATCTCTACCGCGTAGGCGTGTGCCCGCTCGGCGATCGCCTTCAGCCGCTTGGCATCCTCCACCGTGCAGGTGGGGTCCTTGAGCATCTCATAGCATCCCTGCTTGAGCGCGATCAGGTGTCCCGCGAAGTTGCCGCTGTCCACGGTCGAGACGTACCCGGGCTCGAGCACCTTGAGCTCGCTCAGATCGTACCAGTTGAAGAAGTGGCCCTGATACCTGCGCATGCGCTCGAGAGAACGGAACACCTTCTCAACGCGGTCGATCATGTCCGCGCGCGTGATGAATCCGAAATCGACCGCGCTCATGGTGGAGAGGAGCTGCAGGCCGATGTTGGTGGGCGATGTCCGCCGCGCGACAACCGGAGACGGATCCTCCTGAAAATTGTCGGGCGCCAACCACTGTGTCTCTTCTGTTACGAACTCCTCGAAGTATGTCCAGTGAAGCCTGGCGTACCGGGTCGCGGCTTTTCGCTCCGCTTCGGAGAGGTGCAGCTCGCCCAGGATGGCCGGCTGGCTTAAGGCGAAGGCAATCGCCGGGCTCGCCATCCAGACCAACAGCAGGGACAGCGTGCTCATTACGAACACGAAACGCTCGTTAGCGCTGGCGGGCCCGACGGTGACGTGAAGCGTGATGGCTACAGCGAGCGTGACGCACAGCGCGGCCACCGGCCACATCTTGCGCCACACCTCCAGTCGCGACCCCGTTCCGAGCGCGCGCTCAACCTGGGAAGCCGTCTGCCACTCGAGCAGGCTCCGCCTGCTGATAAAAAGACGGTACAGCGTGCGGATGATTGCATCAGCCGACACCACTGCCTGGTGCGGAAGAAAGACAATCGCGAGCGAGAACTGTTGGGCGTTCGTGATCGCATCGCGACCCACGGCTAGGTAATAGGCCAGCCAGGATTGATCGCGCGGTGGCCTGAGCAGCGATATCGCCAGTGAGAAGAGCCATGGAAAACCGATCACCGCCAGAACGATCAGCGTCCATGCGAGCACGGATTCCGGCATCAGGAACCAGCCGGTGATCAGCAGAACGAGCTGCGATATCTCGACGACGCTGCGGCGGAGATTGTCGAAGATCTTCCAGCGCGATATTGCCGAGAGGCGGTTAGGCTCTTGCCCGTCGGGTCCCGGCACTCTCCGCTTGAGCCAGCCAAGCAGCTGCCAGTCGCCGCGAATCCAGCGGTGCTTGCGACGCGTGAAGGTGAGATATCGAGCCGGATAGTCGTCGTAGAGCTCGATATCCGTCGCCAGTCCCGCGCGCGCGTAGGTTCCCTCGATCAGGTCGTGACTGAGCAGAGTGTTCTCGGGAAACCTGCCGTGGGTCGCCTCTTCGAATGCATCGACGTCGTAGATCCCCTTTCCCGTGAAGCTCCCTTCACCGTAGAGATCCTGGTAGACGTCGGAGACGGCGGTGGTGTACGGATCGACGCCGGGGTGCCCCGAATGGATCGAGGCGAAGTACGATCGGTGCGCGCTGGTGAGCGAAACTCCGACGCGGGGCTGGAGTATTCCGTAGCCGCGTGCTACGCGGCCGATCCGTGGATTGAATTCCGCCCGATTGAGCGGGTGGGCAATGCTGCCAACCAGGATTTGCGCCGCATCGCGCGGAAGCACGGTATCGGAGTCGAGGGTGATTACGTAGCGGATTCTCCCAAGCCGGCTGGTATCTCCGACGATCGTGCTGAACGCTTCGGCCTCGCCCCCTCGCAGAAAACGGTTGAACTGGGCGAGCTTCCCTCGCTTCCGCTCCCAGCCCATCCAGACGTTCTGGCTGGCATTCCACAGCCGGGGACGATGAAAAAGAAAGAAAATGTCGGGAGCGCTGATCGTCGCATACCGGGCATTGAGCTGTCTGATACCCGTCGTCGCCGCGGTGAGAATCGCCTCATCTCCTTCCCGGAATTCAGTCGGAGAGTCGGTAAAATCGCTGAGGATCGCGAAGCGCAGGTTGGGATCGCGGTTGGCGAGGTATTGAACCTCGATGTGCTCGAGAGCCTCCTCTACCCCGTGGACGCTGCCAAGAAGAGTCGGCACAACGACCGCGCTAAGATATTCATCGGGAATTCCTGTCTCCCGCATTTCCAGCTTGGATAGCAGGCGTGGCGGCATCAGCTGCGTGATGAGCTGGTTGATCACGCTGATGCCGATCTCGCTCGCGGGGACGAGTGAGAGCAGCGCCATCAGCATCATGACCGAGACCGAGACTCCTTCGACCACCTGAAGGATCGTTGCCAGCGCCAGGCCCGTGAACAGCAGGATGCCACCGAAATAGAGCGAGTTCGGATGCCGCTGCGTCCACCGGTGCATCTTCTCTCGCGTTGGCGGCGTGTATCCGACCTTCTCCTCGAGCAGCCGGCGACCGTTGTCGACGAGGTAGTAGCCGACGTGCGCGTGCCTGACGTTCGAGGCGTCGACGTGGCGGGAGAGGGCGACCGCCTCTCTCGCCACTTCTTCTTCCGGGCGCTTCACCCGCTTCGCGATGTGCTCGACGACGTGGCGGTAATGATCGCGGGTTCCGAATGTCATTCCCGCGTAGTGCCCGGTCGGATCTTCGCGCAGCAGCCGCTCTGTCAGGCTCTGTGACTCTACGAAGTCCTTCCAGTCGAGTCGCGAGATCGTTCGCAGGCTGGTGATGCTGTTGGCGACGGTGACCTGCGTCAGCGCAACGCGGCGGTTCGATCTTGTCGCTGCTTCCTCCGCGCTCGGACCGTCTTCGCCTATCCACTGCTCGAGCCAGATGAGCGGCGTGAAGTTCGTCTGGTAGGATCGAACCTGTTGGAGAAACCGGGCGACCCACGTCGGCGTGAAGGGCGGGTGATGATCGACGAATGCCGCGAGCGCTGCCGCGAGCGCATGCTGTGATTCCTCACTCGCTTCGCGAAGAGTCGCGGCCGATTTGTCCGCGGACTCCACTTCCTTGAGCCGCGCCGCGACCCTGAGCGCCATCCGTCGAATGTTCTCGACGAGGCCGAGACGAAGCATCGTCGGAATCGCCCACAACTCGCCCATCCGGAGCGGTGTGACGGTTTGATACTCGCGCACGAAGAGCGTGATGTTGTCGAGGTCGAGGTGGCCTTCAGTGTGTGCGATCAGCTCAATCGCCACCTCGTATGCGCGCGGGTATCCGGTCAGCGACCCGGTAGCGAGCTTGGGCAGCTCCTCGTAATAGCCTTTCGGGAGATTGGTCCGGATCTCCCGAATGTGCTCCTGAACGATGTAGAAGTTGTCGAGAAGCCAGTCACCGGCCGGACTGATGTCGAGTCCGTGTTCGGCTCCCTCATTCAGCTCGTGGTAGACCCGGTCGAGAACTCCTCTCGTATCCTCGAGGCGGAGCAGCAGTGGTCCGACGCCTCGCTGCTTCCGCGCCGGCAGCAGGTGGTGCGCCCGAGCGACGGCCCGCGCTCGCTCTCCGAGTCGCTCCGCGCCCAGTACTTCTCCACGAATTGGGCCAACGAGCTCCTCTCCCACTCCATTCCTGGAGCGGCCGAAGATACGATTCAGAATTGTTGGAGGCGCTTTGGGCGGTATTGCTGTTGCCACGTCAGATAATCAACGCCAGAGATGTGCCGCGCACGAGGTGCGCGCGCGTCGTGAAATGTCCGTCGATTCTACTCGGCGTAGTACGCCTGAATGCAGAGCGTCACCAGCCGTTGGCGTGTGCGCTCGTACTGATCTGCATTCTGGGGACGCAACGACTCGGCGAGAGAATTCCACAGCTGCTTGAAGATAATGATCAGCTGCTCGGGGCGTATTTCCCGTTCTTGCGCCTCGCGCCCGATTTTGTGCAGGAGAGTCGCGAGCTCCGGTGATGCACTTTCGGGATTCTGAAGCTGGACGATGAGCAGAGATCGAAGCTCCGTCATCGTGCTTTCCGGCAGTGCGCTCACGCGTAGTGGAGCAAATGGTGATTCCGCTTTCTGACTGGGTGGCGCCAGAAAGTGGACATATGTTCCTAGAATATCTACGTGGGGTCCGGCAGGCGCCAGAGCTATCG
>JBDSRC010000046.1:0-8295 GCA_039929505.1 Gemmatimonadaceae bacterium | reverse complement strand
TGCATGGAGGCAGGCCGTGGCGCGCGGAGCTGAACGGCCCGCTCTTCGACGCGGCGAGGAAAGCGCTGCACGCCGCGTTCGGGAAGGAGCCGGTCATCACCGGCGAGGGTGGCTCCATTCCCGTCGTCGGCGATTTCGAGCGCATACTCGGCACGCCGGTGCTGTTACTCGGCTTCGGGCTTCCCGGAGAAAACGCGCACGCGCCCAACGAGTGGATGAGCGAGGAAGCGTTTCGGCTCGGAATGCGGGCCGTTGCGACACTGTGGGAAGAGTACGGGCAGAGGCACTAGCTGTGATCGAACGAGGTCTCTGGATTATCGCCCTATGGAGAAAAGGCGCGTAATGCGTTTCGCGTAGCCGTATTGCGTTGGCGCGTTCGTACGGACAAACACGCCACGGTCACGCATAACGCATAACGCATAACGCATTGTTGGGTAATGCTTCAGCTGTCAGCCCACAACATGTTCAGCTGGAGTTGTTCAGGCTGCTGCCGCTCCAGACACTCCGGCCCATCGTTCCGAGGATCGTTTACCAGGCGCGAAATCGGGAAGTAGTCCAGTTCTTCGGGCATGGCGTAGGTGCCTCCCTTGAGCAGATTCAGCTGACCGCTCTTCCGCGACGGGTCGAGCCAATCGTCGAATATCTCGGGTGATGCGATCACCGCCATCCGATTGTGGAAGCGAGAGTACCAGTCGCTGGCATCTGAAACGAGAACCGTGCACGACCAGATCTCTTCGCCTTCGGCCTTGCCCTTCCAGCGATTCCACAACCCAGCCAGAGCAAAGGGAGCTTCGGCTTTGTGCCGAATGAGGTGAGGAATCCGGTGACGTTTTTCGCCGACCCACTCGATCATGCCGTCGACGACGACGAGGCAGCGCTGGCTCCGCCACGAATCACGAAACGTCGGAGCGGTGGCGACGCTCTCGACCCTTGCGTTGAAGCACGAGTAGCGCGCGTCGAAGGACTCCGCTTCCTCACGTGATCCGAGTCTGGAAGGAATGAGGTTCCAGTGCATCACCCGCAGCACCCGCTCCTTGAGCACCGGATCGAAGTAGATGACCGGAATTCCCTGGCGCGGATTCAGGTTGTAGCGCGGCTTCCAGTCAGTCGGTACGAACCTGCTGGTGTAGCCGTACACCTTTTCCACGATGCCATCGGGGTTGACCACCGTCGCGCGCCCGCACATGCCGGAACCTTACCTCATGACCCAAGTGGGGCAAGCGTCAAACAAACGGCAAATGACGCCAGCCTCTAGAAGCGCCACTCTCGAACGAGAAACGCCCCAAACACGCTGGTGGTAGCGATGCCCCGATCCCGGGCGAGAGTCGGCTCCTGCAGCAGGTAGCGCGTCTCAAGGCCCGTCTCCAACCGGTAGCCCTGCAGTCCGCCGAAGCGGTGCACGAGCTGGATGCCTGGGCGCTTGAGAGCGGCGGGGTCGAGCGGAGACTGGACTGCGAGAAAGGTATGTGACCTGAGGTACTTCCCGAACTCGAACTGCGTGCCGCGCAGAAAGTTTCCGACGTCGGTCTGCACATCGGCCGGCGTTATCGTGAATACATCGGCTCCCAGGGAGCGGGCCGCTTCACCCGCCACCTCGTCGGCGGCGACGCCAAGCGCAACGCCGGCAAGTTGCTTACTCGCCAGCGCCGCGCCCGCGCCCACCACATTGTCACCACCGCTGCCGCTGGTGAGGCCGGAGCCCTCCAGCTGCACGAGTGATGACGACGACTGGCCGAACGCCAGGTAGCTAAGCAGGTCGCTCTGCGGGATCGGCGGCTGCGCGTTGCTCGTAAGCGAGATGTTGGGCGTGCGAAGCGTCCCGCCGATCAGGATCTGAATATTGATCGCCTCACGATTCGGCTGTTGCACCTCGTACTCGCCCGTCACCTGGAGCGTCGGATTGAGATCGGCGGAATTGATGAACGTCGCCGAGCCACGCTTGATGTTGAACCTGCGGGTGAGAAACCGGTACTCGCCGCGCTCGCTCAGCAGCACGCCATCGAGGACGATGGATTCCTTGGCGCGATTGACGTGGACTCCGATATCCGTATCGGTGTAGACCTCGACGTTCGCCTCGCGCGACCGCACGAACACATCGCGGTCGACGCGGAGATTCACGTCCATGCGCAGATTCGAGAACAGCGGGTTCTGACTCGGGAACAGCTCGCGATTCGCCATCACCGCCGTGTCGAGCACGCTGAACAGCGCCGGATCGTCGGTGCCGATCAGATTCTTGTTGTCCGATGGCGGGATGTACAGATAACCGTCGCGAATCCGCACGCTGCCTGTGACGTGCGGGTCATTGGATGGCCCTACCATTGCGATCTGGGTGCTTACCTCGAGCTCGCCGCGGTGGTTATCGAGCACGAGCGCATCGTTCGCGACCAGTCGCAGGTCGAATGATGGCTCGCGCAGGGAGCCAATCCCCAGGCCTCCCGTGATCAGGAAACGCCCATCCCTGCTGCGCCCCGCGATCGAATCGATGACTACGGTGTCGCGGAGCATACGGATCGACGCTTCGATGTTCGTGACGTTGATCCCGACGGGAACAACGCGAGCGGCTCCGTTATGGAGCGCAAATTGTCCGGACAACACCGGCCGATTGAGAGTTCCCGCAACCCGGAAATTTCCGCTGGCCTGGCCACGAACGTTGCTGACGACGTCGTTCAGCTGGGGCATCATGTCGAACGGCAGACTGTCCGCGTTGATGGTGAGCGCGATCTCACGATCGGTCGGAAAGCGCGACCCCGTCACCCCCGTTAGCGCGAGGTTGACCGGGACCGACCCCTCGGCGATCAGGAATGGCTGCCTGCCGGCCCTCATTGCCTCAGCACGGCCCGTTAGCGTCTGGTTGGCGTACTCCACCTCCCCGTGCACCTCGGGCGTCAGCGTGCCATTGTAGACGAGCTCGGTGGCGCCGAAGGATCCTTTGAAGCGCGGGTCGGCGAGCGTGCCGGTCGCGTGAACGTTGAACGAGATCAGGCCGTGTGCATTGATGTCACTCTGAGTCAGGGCAATGACGTCGGCGACATTCACGTTGTCGACGGCGATGTCCAGATTCGCGCTGCCTTCCTTTGGCACGAGTCCGTTCACGTAGATCCTGCCGGTCGGTCCGTTGCGCAGCTCGAGGTTGTTCACCTCGACACCGACCTGTCCCCACTGGACCGAAGCCACGCGCGTGCTTGCCCACACGCTCGTATCGAACTGCAGCCGCAGATTGTTGAGCGTCAGCGAGTTCCGCAGCTTGTCGAGCGTGAACTGCGCGTTCGCGGCGTAGCTGCGCGCGTCATCCTGGTTGACGACGATCTCCGCGGTGCCGTTGGGCTTCTGATACGTGAGCCTGGCGGAGACGCTGTCGAGGTCGAAGCCGAGCGCTCGAACTTCCCTGGCGTGAGTGTTGACGCTGACCTGTGATTGCGGCGTGCGCGCATTGATCCAGGTGTAATCGCCCACGAATGAGCCGACGGTGTTGCCGCGCGCGACGATGCTCGATCCGGACGCGGTTCCCTTCACGCTGAAGTTCCGGATGTTCCCAGTCGCAACACCGTCCGCGCGCACGGAGCCCGATAGCTCGTTCATCCTGACGACCGCAGGAGTATCGACGACGGTGCGCGGCAGGACTCTCCCCGTCACGGCTCGCTCGACTTCCGTCTGCTGTGCAATCCTGATCGAGTCAGCGCGCGCCCGCGCGACGCGGCGCGCGAGGATACCGGGTCGTGGAGGAACGACGGCGGTGTCCCGCGATATCAGGCTCGCGACACGGGCGAGCGAATCGATCGCAATGTGATAGGTGAGGCTGCCGCTCCGCCCCGGTGCAAGGCCGAAGCTACCGCGCGCCTCGATGATTCCTTCGGGGATCTCGACTGCCAGCGTATCGAAGCTGGCGATGCCGTTCGCAATCGCGACCTTCACATTCGCGCGGTCGATCGAAACGGTGTCATACGATGAGGCGCTGATATCGGCCACCAGCGTCGCCTGCATCGTTGCCGGATCGAATCCGCGTCCCCTCGCACTGGCGACAGCGGTGATCGAAGTCGGCGGCGCCCGTGCAATCACGGCGCTGGCATCGAACAGCCTGGTGGTGATATCGAGGTCGTAGCCCTTCACTCTGCTGGCGAGATCCACCGATCCGCGCATGCCGAGGAATCCGCCGTCCGGGAAAGTCAGATCGGTATTGACCGCCAAGTTGCTCAATGATCCGCGCAGTCTCACCGGACCACTGGCCGTGCCGCGCAGTCCGAAGCTCGGCACGAAGCGACCGACGGTGGCGAGCGCGAGCGGCTCCATGCGCGCATCGATGTCTACCCATGGAACCCCTCTCGTGCGGATCGTTGCCCGCCCGATCGCGCGCGAGCGTGCGCCGCGGTCGATGTGCGTGACGTCTCCAACGGCCAGCATCTGCGTCGCCGTCGACCCATTGAGGGTGGCGGTGCCAGTCAGCGTCCCGCGGAGCGGAAACGCGGCAGAGGAACTCCAAGCCAGCTGCATCTGGAGCGGCAGCATCCGCACGCGCAGATCGCGCGCGTTGAAGACTCCTTTGTCGAGCCCGAGAACTCCCACGGCCGCGACGCGGCTGCGCCCCGATCGCTCCTCGTCGAAAGTCACGTCGGCATCGACGCGAAGTGAATGCTGGCCGCCGTTGAACTCCGCGCGTCCCGCGAGCAATCCGTGACGCGGGAACTGGATCGGCAGGAGCTTCTGCAGCAGGCGCGTTGACAGCGAGCTGAAGCGGAGATTCGCATCGCGATATGCGAGCGTGTCCGTCACAGTCACTTCGATCCCGCCCTGTATTTTCGAGCCGGCGAGGCTCACATCCATGTTGCGCCCTTCGTAGATGCTCTTCGATTCGACCCAGTGCAGCGCGAAGTCGAGCTTTCCCGATCCCTGCTCGGGCAGGTTCGGAAGTGCCCATCGCAGATCGCCGGGCCGTACCGGATCTCCGTGCAACTGCAGGTGGAGATCCCCGTTCGTCATCAGGTAGCGACCGTCGCCGCTAAGGCGCGTGTTGGGGAGCGATGTCTTCGCGCCTCTCCACCAGATCGAATCGCCGGTAAACTCGAACCGCCCCGCGAGCGCGCGCACGTCGGCGACGGGGGGTTGGAACGGCTCGGCGATCATCCTGAGGGCGGCGACATCGGCGAGTCGCGTCTTGTAGGCGGGATCCTCGAGCCGCACCAGCGGCAACAGCGCATTGATCCTGTAGAACCGCGATTCCTTCTGAAAACCGTTCGCGACTCTGAGGATCTTGAGTCTGCCGCCGGGTCCGAGCGCGCGGCGCACCGCATCCTCACGCTCGGCGCCGGTGAGCCTGGAATCGGGCTCCCAGGGGGACCGGATCGTCACGTCGCCGTCGAGGATGGTCGCGTTGCTGAAGCGGATCCAGGTTCCCCATCCCGTCTTGCGAGGACCGGTGCTCGTCATCGTGTCGCGTGGGAAGATACGATCGAAATTCCATTTCCCGCCCGGTCCCGGCTGCTTGTCGATGACCACCACAGGTCGCACCAGGCGTACTTCGGAGAACTCGATGCGCTTTCCGCGCAGAGTGCCGAGACTGTAGCGCGCCCAGATCTCATCCGCTTTGACGAACGGGGCTTTCGCGCTGTCGGTGATCACCACGTCGTGCGCGGTGAATCCCTTCAGCAGATTACCGGTGACTGTGCCGATTTGAACGAGCCCGTGGCTGTTATTCTGGAGAAGCGCGACCAGGCGGCTGCGGATTTGTTCTCTGCCCCAGTCGGAATTGGTGAGGAGGTATGCGGCTCCAATCAGCAGCACGACGATGACGGCCACCGCTGCGATCAACCGCACCCACCATCTACGCATTAGAAAGCTTCGCCGATGGACAGGTGAAGGACCATCCGGCTGAGGATGCCACCGGCCGGCGAATAGACTCGGCGCTGCTGGAGTGTGACGAGGGTTTTCTGTCCATTGACCACATTTTCGGTGACGACGGGCAACGACTCTGTAGCACCGGGATTAAACCCTATATCGGCACGAATCGGTCCCACGGGTGACTTGTACCGCGCCCCGAACCCGGGCGTGATGGCCGCCCGGCGAGTCGGGAGGTCCCCGATCCGGCTTCTCTGGACCAATCCTCCGTCCACGAACACTGCCCCAATCAGCTCTCTCCACACGGGGAATCGCGCCTCAACGCTCCCCTCGACCAGGAAGCTCCCGCCCAGCGGGCGGGGATCGAAATCCCTGTCGGCCGTGCTTCCAGCATTGGGATCGCAAGCCGTCACATCCGCACCACTCGTGCAGGCAAGGTTGGTCGAATCGTTTCTCTGGAGGACATCGATCGACACCGTCAGCACGCGCGGCCCGAGCTGATTCTCGCCGAAACCGCGAACCGAGTGCGAGCCGCCGGCGTAAAACCGTTTGCGCGGATGAAGAATCGTGTTGCCCAGTGAGGCCCCGACGCCGACTGCCTGCTGGGTGCTGCCGAGGGGTCTGACCCAACCGATCTGGGCATGAGCGCCGATCACTCCGCGCTTCTTGACCGGGTAGAAAGCTGCGGCGTCGACGGTCGCTCGGTTGTAGCGGAAATCCGAGAGAGTGAATCCCGATGCATGCTCGAGTCCGGCGTTCCCGCGCAGCCCGCGGTTCGGCGAAAACGGATCGTTGGTCCGGTCGATTGCCGCGGTCAGTGCCAGTGGCGATAGCCGCTGGGCGCCACGGAGTGCTTCGAGGGTGCCCTGCTCGCAAACACCGTAATTGAGGCAGAAATACACATCGCCCGCATCGACCTTGCTGATCTCAAAGCGGTAGTTCGCGCTCACCGGCGCTCTGTCCGTCACATCGCGCGTGAACGTCAGGCTGGTGCCGTAACCGCGGTCGATGTAGATGCCCGGCGCGCTGCGGCGATGACTGAAAAGGCTTGCCGCGAGCTCGTTGTGCGGCGACCAGAACCACGGCTGCCTCAAGTCGATGCTGGCGTTGTAGGTCGGGACGAAGTAGCGGGCGCGGTCGCTGGTCTGCACTTTGGACACGTTGCGGAAAATTCCGCGCCCGTTGAGCGAGCTTGCGAACAAATTTCCCACCGCCGCCTGGACTTCGAGTCGGCGTGCACCGCCCATGAAGTTGTAGTGCGCGAACCGGCCCTCGATCTGGAAGAAGTCGATCGTGTTGAATCCGACACTGGCGCGCGCTTCGCGAGGCGGAGATTCCTGGACCGTCACGACGATGACCTTCGCCGAGTCGGGCGTGGAGATGTCCAGTGGCGGCCGGGGCTCGATCGCGGCGCGGCGGAACAGGTTCGACTCGTAAAGCTTGCGCTGGCTCCGCAGCAGGTCGGAGCGGCGGAAGACGTCCCCAATCCTGAGAGTCAGTGAGCGCATGACCGTGCTGTCGCTCACGCCCGAGTTGCCATCGACGACGATGTCCTCGATGGTGGTGAGGTAGCGCGGATTGAGGGTGAAGCTCACGCTGGCGGTGTGCGACGCCGAATCGATGACCACTGACGTGTCGACTTCGGCGTCCGCGTAACCTTTCTCCCAGAGGCTCTGAGTGAGGAAAATCCGCGACGAGTCGAGTCTGATCAGATTCAGCGGACCGTTGGCACCGAGGACGACCCGTCTCTGAATTTCACGCGGAGTCAGAAGCTGTGTCGCCTGATTCACGATGACGCTCGAGACCATGGTCGGTGGTCCCTCGTTGATCGTGAACGTCACGCCGACCTTGTTGGTTCCGCGATCGATGACGGCCGTGTCGACCGTCGCCTCGCGGTACCCGCGCTTCCAGTAGTACACCTTGATGCGCAGCGGATCGCGCTGGAGCTCCTCGCGATCGAGATACTTTTTCGTGTAGAAGTATTTCGCCTTGCTGATCCAGCAGAATGGCTTGAGGATGAAGCTGTTGCAGTAGGACGCGGTGGTGTGGATGCTTTTCCGGAGATCGTCTTCCCTTACCACATTCACGCCCTTGAGCGTGAGATTCACGACTTCCGGATTGCTCGGCTCCTTCTTCTCCTGGGAGAAGAGAGCTTCCGGAGCCAGGAGGAGCGCGCCGGCGAGGGCCAAACAGAAACGGGTCACCGGCGTGTGGATCTTAAAGACCTTCCAGCAGCGCGTCGTTGTTCGCGGTTGCCGCGATCCTCTTGATCAGCCATTCCATCGCGGAGCTCGATGGCATCTGCTGCAGGCCACGACGAAGAGTGTAGACGTGCTCGAGCTGATCGGGGCGGAACAACTTGTCTTCGCGCCGCGTGCCGCTGGTGGCGACATCGATCGCCGGGAAAATGCGCTTCTCGGAGAGCGAGCGATCGAGCTTGATCTCGCAATTTCCGGTGCCCTTGAA
>JBDSRC010000045.1:0-3674 GCA_039929505.1 Gemmatimonadaceae bacterium | reverse complement strand
AGCTGATCGACGCGTTTCGCGGTGCTGCGATTGCGCTCTTCGACCCGCTGCCAGAACTCGCGATCGTCCTGGCCGGGAAACGGCGCGCGATCCTTCTGGCTCTGGTGTTTGAAGATCGCCTGGATCTTGGCGCGAAGCTCGTCCTCGGACAGCGGTACCAGAACATCAGCTTCCGCGATGTCCCACTCCTGCCATGCTCCGCGGTAGTACCACATCTCGGGCGGCGTCCCGGAGTACTGCGAGAGCGCTGACTGTACCGCTTCCAGACACATGCGGTGGGTTCCGTGCGGGTCGGACAGATCGCCGGCGACGAACACCAGCTCCGGCCGGTGCTCCTCGAGCAGCGCGTGAACGCGGCGGACATCCTCGGGACCGATCGGATCCTTCCGGACCTTGCCCGTCTGGTAAAACGGAAGGTTGAGGAAGCGGGCCTGCGACGCCTTCATGCCGAACGTCTCGATACCCGAGACCGCCTCCGCCTCCCGGATCGCGCGCTTCATCACTTGCACCGGAAACGCGTCTATCTCGCCGGCCTTTTTCGTCTTGAGGAATTCCTCCACCTCGGTGATCAGCGCGCCGGCGGTGGAATCGTTGATGTCGAAGTCGTTTCCAAAGCGGCGCAGGAAATCGGCGTAACGCCTCACCTCGTGATCGAATACGGCGATGTTGCCCGACGTCTGATAGGCGACGACGATGTCGTTCTTGTTCTGGTGCAGCTTGTTGAGCATTCCGCCCATCGAGATCACGTCGTCGTCGGGGTGCGGCGAGAACACGATCACGCGCTTCCCCGCGGGCAGCTTGCTGCGTCCGCGGATCTTCGAGATCAGCGCGTTGAACACCGCGCCGTTGAGCGGCCCGGCCTGACCGTAGCGGGCGAGCAACGAGCTCAGATGGTGCTCACGGTAATCATGCGCGTCGAGCTTGAGCACCGACTTGCGGGTAACCTCGCTGAGCCAGATGACGGCATCGATTTCCTTCTCGCGCGTCCATTTCACTTAACCAAGCACCCACGGCGTGCGCAGCCGCGTCAGGTCCGCCGCCGCAGCGACGTCGACATAGAACACGGCATTGTCGTGCTGCTGGAGATAGGTCGCGGCGACGTCGGGGTCGGGCTCGCCTTCCACCGCGCGGCGAATGATCGCCGCCTTGTGCTCGCCGGTGGCGATCAGCGCGATCTCCCTCGCCTCCATGATCGTCGCCACTCCCATCGTCAGGGCCTCGGTCGGGACGTTGTCCTCGCCGAAGAAATCACCGGCCGCATCGCGCCGCGTCACGGTGTCGAGCGAGATCCGCCGGGTGCGCGAATCCATCCCCGACCCGGGCTCGTTGAACCCGATGTGTCCAGTCTTGCCGATGCCCAGTATCTGCAGGTCAATCCCGCCGGCGTCGAGGATCGCGGCCTCGTACAGCTCGCACTCGTCGTCGACGTCGTCACGCGGGACGTCGCCACGGGGAACGTGGATGTTCTCGGGACGAACGTTGATGTGGCTGAACAGGTTCTCCCGCATGTACCGGTGATAGCTGTGGATGCTGTCCGGAGACATCGGGTAGTACTCGTCGAGATTGAAGGTGACGACGTCGGAAAAATCGAGGCGTTCCTCACGGTGCATCCGGATCAGCTCGCGGTAGATCCCGATCGGCGTGCTTCCGGTGGCGAGCCCCAGTACCGCATGAGATCCAGCAGCGCGGCGCTCCTGGACTATTTCCGCGATGCGCTTGGCAACGGTGCGCGCGATCTCATCGTACTCGACGACGACTACGGGAACTCTTTCCTTCGAGGAGGCCATTTTATTGGGTCGGATTTGAATGCGCTACAAAGATAAGCGCGATCCCGGACCGCCGTCACCATTCATGGGTCGTCTGCGCGGACGTTGACGGCGCGTTATGGGTTTACAGTCGTTGCGTTCACCGTTATTGCGTTTCGCTTGTGAAGGCCTGACCGAATTCCACCAACGCAAAAACGGACAACGCAACAACGGTACACTCAAAACGCGAAAAGCGACTCTCCATGCGAGACGGACCGAACCGTTATCGATCTTCCCAGTTCACGATCCTCGCACCAAGCACCGACTGCTGCACCACATCAACGACGTCGCGCCGCAGAATTACGTACCTCGAGTTTGTGCTGGTGGGATTCACCCTGTTGGTAAGAACCACCACGAAGAGATCTTTCTGCGGGTCGATCCAGATCGACGTGCCGGTGAAGCCGGTGTGCCCATAACTCCACGGGGAAAAGAACTGGCCGGCGCTCGAGCCGCCGTCCGGGCTGTCCCATCCCAGCGCGCGGGATGATTCCTTCGCCTGGCGCGCGGTCCAGCGCGCGATCGTCGACGGCTTGGCGATGCGGACTCCGTTCGCCCCTTCGCCGCCATTAAGCATCATTAGGGAGAACAGCGCCAGGTCCCGGGCCGTGGAAAACAATCCGGCGTGGCCCGCAACGCCTCCCATCATGTAGGCGTTGCCATCGTGAACCGCGCCCCACAATAAGCCACCTCGACTGTCGTCATGCTGCGTCGGAGCGATCCGGGAGCGCAGCGTAGCAGGAGGATTGAACTGAGTATCGGTCATGCCTAACGGCCTGTAGATCTTCTCGGTCGCAAGGACGTCGAGCGTCTTACCCGAAATGCGCTCGAGCACGAGCTGAAGGAGGATCATGTCCCAGTCGCTGTAGATCATCCGCGTACCCGGCTGATACTCCAGCGGACGCGCGTTTATCACCCGCAGATAAGCCTCTCGTCCGTGCGCGTTGAAGGTATTTCCGCCGGCCTCCAAACCGCCGTTGTGGGTCAGCAGCTGCCGGACGGTGATGCCGAGCTTTTCAGGAGAGTTGAACTCAGGGAGGTAGGAGCTGACGGTTCGATCGAGGTCGAGCTGCCCGGCTTCTTCCATTATCATCGCCAGCGTCGTGGTGGCGACGACCTTGGTGAGGGATGCCAGGTCGAAGAGCGTGTTCGTATCCACCGCGGGCGACGGCGGGATGTCCCAGTTGATATGACCGTAGCCCTTCATGTACGCGATTTTGCCGTTCCGCCCGACCGCGATCGCAACGCCGGGCGCAACCGCGTCCTCGATCGCGACCTTCACCAGCTTGTCGAGTCGAGTGACCAAAGCCGTATCGAGTCCCGAATTGTTCAGCCCTACCTCAGGGGCGATGTACTGGATCGGCGCCACCGGTACCGGTTTGGTAGCGGCGGCTGGGGGGGACGCACAAGCGAGTGGGAAGGAGAGAACTGTAAGTACGTGCGAAAGCTTCATTTAATCGGCGTCCCGGTCCTGGCAGGCGCGCGGTCGAAACCGGCCCCAAAAGGAATAGTTGGCGGCAGAGAGATTGGAAGCCGGCCTGAGATACCTCGGTAGCCGAGAACCGCGAGCGCTGCCGCGCGTTGGCTGACTGGAGCGCCTCCCCACGCAATCACGTACGACGAAACCGACGGAAAGGCGCTGAGGAGATAGGGGCTCCCAAAGGAAATGACGATTATGGGCTTCCCGGACAACGCCATTTCCTCGACGAACCTCGAGAAAGCCTGCTGGGTGCCTATAGTCGCGGCGAACTCCCTCGGCGATACATAAACCGAGATGATCAGGAGCTCTGCCGAGTCGGTTTGTGAGCGCAGAGCCGCATACTCGGCCTCCGTCGTCCGCTCGTCCACACGCGTAATCGCTGTTCCGGGAAT
>JBDSRC010000044.1:0-14295 GCA_039929505.1 Gemmatimonadaceae bacterium | reverse complement strand
AGACCGGCGACGATCGTCGAGCGGTACGCTGCCTCGACCGCTCGAGCGATCCCCGCGTCGCGAACCGCGCGCCCGTTGATCGAGAGAAAGACCCGGCGGGTCGATGTTCCGACATCGGCAGGGCGCTGAACGAGCCCGCTCGCATGTATTGCTCCGGCGACGTCATCGACATCAAGGAGATCTTCGGCGTAACGCCCGCCCCAGATGGCGCCGAGGCGCGATCGAACACTCGAAACCGGCGGGAGCGTGAGCGCGTTCCGGCCATCGTGCGAAACGTTGATGCGCACACCTGGCCTGGTGAGAGCCAAAGCGGTGATCGAGTCCACTGCCCCTCGCCACTCGGACCGCGCGCTCCTGAGAAACTTGAGCCGCGCCGGGAGGTTGAAAAAGAGATTCGCCACTGACACGGTCGTGCCGCGCCGGCGAGTCACGCGCTCCGCGGGGGAAACCTGGCCTCCCACGACGCGTATGGACACGCCTTCGCCATCCATTGAAGACGTGTCGATCTGAAAACGCGAGACGGAGGCAATCGCGGGGAGTGCTTCGCCGCGAAATCCGAACGTCCCGACGCCAACGAGATCCGCGGCATGAGTGATTTTGGAGGTTCCGTGGCGCGCGAGAGCGAGCGGCGCGTCCTCCTCGCTCATGCCGGTGCCATCGTCGCTCACCCGAATCAACTTCCGTCCGCCATCTTCGAGCGCGACTTCAATGACAGTCGCTCCGGCGTCTATCGAATTCTCGACCAGCTCCTTCACTACCGACGAAGGCCGCTCGACGACTTCGCCGGCCGCGATCTGGTCTGCGACAGCGCTGGAGAGAATGGTGATCAACGGCATACGATCACCGAAGCTACCAGTCCTTCCCTCTCGGCGGGGCGGGAACGTTTTTCTTCTGCCGGTTACCCTGCACGTCGGCTTCGCGATCCTCGGCCGCGTTCAGGATTGCTTCCGCCTGCTGCGGTGTCATCCCGGGGACGGGTTTCGGGGCGGGCGCCTGATTGGGGTTCTGAGCCGGCGACGGAGTCGGCTGCGCATTCTGGCCCCCGCCCCCACCACCTCCCCCACCTCCGCCTCCGCCTCCACCGCTCTGCTTCTTCCGGAGCGCGAGCTCGTAGTTCCACCTCGCGTCTGAATCGGCGACTGCAACCTCGAGTATCTGCTTGTAACGGTAGAGCGCGCTGTCGAGCGGAGCCTCGGCGGAATCCCTGGCAGCAAGTCCCTGCTTGAGGTAGTCGAGCCCGAGATTGAATCGCGCGTGGTGGCGCACCTCGGTGTCCTTCGTATCGGCTGCGCGTGTGAGCGGCGCAATAGCCTCCTCGAGCGAATCGCGTTTCAGGAGCTCGGTGCCAAGATTGTAATAAGCAACCGCCGCTTTGTCGCGGGCCGGGGCTCTGCATCCCGCCATCACCAACAGCATCGTCGCCGTTGTCGCCGCGGCAGCAATGGCTCGCCGGCGGCGGCGACGGGTTTGCGAGAACGTATCGAGCGCAAGCAGCACCAGCGCGCCAATCAGGAACCACTGGAATTGCGCGGCGAGATCTTCGCCGGATACAAGCGAGCGCGGCCGCGCGCGCAAATTGTTCAGGGCAAGCCTGACCTTTCCCGCCCTGTCCTGAGCGCCGGCATCGATGAACAAGCCTCCCGACTCGGCGGCGATAGCTCGCAACAGATCGGGTTGGTATCGCGTGACGACCACCGCTCCATTCTCATCGCGCTTCTGGGTGACGACCCGGTTCTGCACCACGGGGATCGTGGATCCCTGCGTAGTCCCGAACCCGACTGTAATCACCGTGAACCCGCGCTCTTTCGCGCGCCGCGCTTCAGCAAGAACCTCGTCCGCGTTCTCGAAACCTTCTCCGTCACTCATCAAGACAATCGCGCGGTCGCTCTCGCCCTGGCCGAGCGCCAGCAGATTGGTCGCCTGCCTGAGGGCACTGCCAAGCGAGCTGCCTCCCTGGCCGACGATGCTGGGGTCGAAGTTGGTCAGAAAAAGATCGAGCGCACTGTTATCGACTGTCAGCGGGGTCAGTATGTAGCTGCGTCCCGCAAATGCGAGCAGCGCGAACCGGTCGCCAGGCGACGCATCCCGCAGGCGGTTGATCTCCTGCTTCATCGAGGCAAGACGGCTCGGCCGCTCGTCAACCGCGAGCATCGACGTCGAGGCATCGAGCGCGAGCACGACGTCGATTCCCTCCTGCTTCACCACTGTCTGCTCGATGCCCCAGCGCGGCCCGGCGAAAGCGATACCGAGCAACAGTGTCGCCAGCGCGGCACGAAGGACGCGGGTCCACGTCCGGTGGGACATCAGCGATGGAGCGAGGCGCCGAATCATCGACGGCGTGCCGAGCCGGGCGAGACGCTGCGCTCTCGCGCGCAGTCCGGCGTTGACGAGCCAGCCTGTCACGAGCGGCAGAATCACCGCCAGCGCGAGCGCCCAGGGCCACTGCACAAAGCGGAGGTAGCTCACGGCAGCGGAGCCCTCCACGCGACCAGCGCAAATTCAGCGAGGAGCGCGAGGATGCCGAGCAACAACGGCCACCGGTAAAGCTCGCTGTACCGGACGATGGTGGTCGAGCGCACCGGAGTGCGCTCCAGCCGGTCGATCTCCTGGTAGGAGCGCGTGAGTGCGGCGGCATCGCGCGCGCGAAAGTACCGGCCTCCCGTCATGCGCGCGATGTTGCTGAGGAGAGCGTCGTCGATGCGCACCGGCTGATATTCGAATCGCAGTCCGCCGGCGGCATTTCGGCCGACTGGCACGGGCGCCATGCCGACACTTCCCACTCCGACTCCGTAAATCCTGATACCGTAGGCCGCCGCGGCCTTCGCCGCGACGAGCGGGTCCACGCTGCCGCGGTTATTCACACCGTCGGTGAGCACTATCATCACTCTCGAGCGGCCTGGTGCATCGCGCAGCCGGTTCGCCGAGGTGGCGATCGCGGTTCCGATCGCGGTGCCGTCCTCAAGTTGTCCAGCCTGGAGATTCGCCACTGCCTGCATTACGACCGGATAGTCGGTCGTGAGCGGCACCTGCGTCAGCGCTTCACCCGCGAATGCAACAATCCCGATTCGGTCGGACGTTCGGCGGGCAACAAACTCACGAACCTTTTCCTTCGCGACCGCGAGCCGGTTGTTCGGGCGAAAATCGAGGGCGAGCATCGAGCTCGAGAGATCGATCGCCAGCACGATGTTGATTCCTTCGCTGGTCCGCGTCTCCGTGCGGGCGCCGGCGCGTGGACGAGCCAGCGCCAGCACGAGAAAGACGAGTGCAAGATTCCTGGCCACGAAAATCGCTTTCGGAATCCAGCTGCCGCGCGCCGGACCTTCGGCGAGCACGGCGGTGCGCGAGAACACGATTGCATCTTTCCGGCGGTGTCGTCGCCACAGCCACCACACCGGAAGCAACACCAGCGCGAAGAGCGCTTCCGGAGTGTAGAAGTCGAACAGACCGAAGACGCTCATGCCGCGCGCTCCCGTACCATGGCAGCGCGCTTCTTCGCCGGCTCCGACTCCGGATTCAGGCGCGCTTCGACGTGATCGACGATGTCGCGCGCACCTTTTCCGGCAGCTCTTGCTTCAGCCGTGGCGATGGCGGCCTGCGCGAACTTGATCAGGTCGGCACGCTCGAGAAGTTCGGGGAGGCCTTCCACTCCGTCGCCGGGCTGCATCGAGCGGAGCAGCTCGGACGTCGTGTCGGATCGCCGCACGCCCGGTACGCGAGCGGCGAGATAATCCCTCGTGACGTCGACCATCTCCGCGACGTACTGTCTCGCCGCACCTCCCCCGCTCTCGGGAAGCGCCTGCCCCTCGATGCGCGCAAACTCACTCTGAGCACGGACATATGGGTCGACGGGCGGAATCGGCCGGTTCCGGTAGCGCCACCATGCCCACAACAGGAGACCGCCCACCAGCGCAGCAATCGCGAGCGCGATCCATAGCCACCAGTTGAACACGGGCAGGACGATGATTGGTCGCGCCGGTTTCGGCACTCTCTGATTTTCGGCGGCTGGCAGAACTGACCGGACGAAAACGGACGCCGTACCGAGAGGCGCGCGACGCTCTACTCCTTCGGAGGTGATCCTCACGTCCGCGACGCGGAGCGGCTGGGCGCCGACGTCCCAGGCGACGAGGCGATATAGAGCGACCGCGGTATCACCGATCATCGTGACCGCGCGCGCGCCGCGCAGCTCGATCGGTCGCACGCCGCTCTCGACGGCCGTGTCCGGCCCGTCGGCGAACACAAATCGCACACCCTTCGGCGCATGCACCTTCACCAGCAGATTGAACGGTTGCCCGACGACGACCGTGTCGGGCCTGACCGTGAATCCCATCTTGACGGGAAGGTCCGCTGCCGAGCCCTGCTGAATCGTCGCCTGGAGGAGCAACGCAACGCCGATGAACTGGATCACCGGCGCCGTGCCTGCGTTTCGCGAGAGCGAAAGAACCGCAATAGCGGCTCGACGACGCCCGCCTCGGTTCGAACCGCGACCTCGTCGATGGCAAGACGCCGCAACAAATGCTTGCGCTCCTCCCGTTCCCGGCCGACACGCGTTGAATAGGAGTCGCGCACATCGGGGTGACTCGTATCCACCTCGAATGTCTCGCCGGTTTCCGGATCTATGAGCCGGGCGACGCCGATGTCCGGCAGGTCGCGCTCGCTCGGATCCTCGACCGTGACCGCCACGACGTCGTGCCGCTGCGCCATCAGTTTGAGCGGGTGGTCGATGTCAGCCGAGAGAAAATCCGATACGATGAAAACGATCGCGTGCTCTTTCAGCATCCGCGCCGTGTAGTCGATCGCGGCAACCAGATCGGTGCCGCGGCCGACGGGCTCGAAAGCGAGGAGGTCGCGAATGATGCGGAGCACGTGCCTTCGTCCCTTCCGCGGCGGAACTACGTGCTCGATACGGTCGGTGAAAAGCAGGACGCCAACTCGATCGTTGTTGCGCACCGCCGCCATCGCCAGCACCGCCGCCAGCTCGCTCGCGAGCTCGCTCTTGAACCGGCGCACCGTTCCGAAGCGCTCTGATCCCGACAGGTCGACGAGTAGCATCACCGTCAGCTCCCGCTCCTCGATGAACCGCTTTACGAACGGCCGCCCCATCCGCGCCGTGACGTTCCAGTCGATGGAGCGGACTTCGTCCCCGGGCTGGTACTCCCGAACCTCGGAGAATTCCATCCCCTGCCCCTTGAATACCGAACGGTATTCGCCGGTGAAGACCGAGTTGACGAGTCCGCGCGTGCGCAGCTCGATCAGCTTGACCTGGCGGAGAATTTCCGGCGGCACTCCGATCGGCTTCTCCGGAGTACGTGGTGGCGCCGGTTTGCTGCGCTTCATCCGCAGCCGCCACTTGCCGATCACGGCGCTGGAATGGCCGCCAGGATGCGCGCGACGATCTCGTCGCTCGTGACTTCTTCCGCTTCGGCCTCGTAGGTGCGCAGCACCCGGTGGCGAAGTACGTCGGGCGCAATGGCTTTGACATCATCCGGTGTCACGAATGCGCGACCCCGCAGGAATGCGTGCGCCCTCGATGCCTGGGCGAGGGATAGCGTCGCGCGCGGGCTCGCTCCGAACTCGATGAGCGGCTTGAGCTCCGCCAGGCCCGCTTCCTCAGGATTGCGCGTCGAGTGAACGATCTCGACGATATAGTCGACGACCCGGTCGTCCATGTAAAGCTCGGCGATGTGCCGGCGCGTGGCGAGAATCGCGGCCGGCGTTGCAACGCGTTCGACCGAAATCGGCTCGTTGCCGGCCATGCGTCGGAGAATTTCCTTCTCTTCGTCCCGCGACGGATAACCAACGTGGAGCTTCAGCATGAAGCGGTCGACCTGCGCCTCGGGCAGGGGATAAGTGCCTTCCTGCTCGATCGGATTCTGGGTCGCCAGCACGAGGAAGGGCTCCTCCAGAACGTGAGTCGTACCACCGATCGTGACCTGCTTCTCCTGCATTGCCTCGAGCAGCGCCGCCTGCACTTTCGCGGGAGCGCGATTGATCTCGTCGGCGAGGATGACGTTGGCGAAGATCGGACCTTTCTTCACCGAGAACTTGCCATTGGACTGATCGTAGATCTGTGTCCCGACCACATCGGCGGGGAGAAGATCGGGGGTGAACTGAATGCGGCTGAAGGTGGTGTTGATCGTCTCGGCCAGCGTGCGGACGGTCAACGTCTTCGCGAGCCCCGGAACCCCCTCCAGCAGCACGTGTCCGCCCGTAAGGAGGCTGATGAGAAGCCGCTCCACCATGTAATCCTGACCGACGATGCGCCGCCCAACCTGGCGCACGACCTCTTGCACCATCTCTGCGTCAGCGGCTGTTGCGGCCTGTGCGTTCACGCCTTGCTCCTCTCTTGGGGTTCGTTGATTGTTTCTTGCCGCCCGAAACGAGCGCGGTGATGATATCCCGCTCCCGCGCCGTGAGCGGGCGCGTCTGGCCCGGCTCCAGCGATCCCAGCTTTACCGGACCGAACCTCGTGCGCACCAGTCGCTCGACTTCCAGTCCCAATGCCTCACAGAGCCGGCGCACTTCCCGCGTGCGTCCCTCCCCAATCGTCAGCTCCAGCCGCCACAGGCCCCGCGCGACCCTCGACGCCGAAACGTCGCGGGGCTTAACCATCCCGTCGTCCAGCTCTACACCTTCACTCGCCACTCGTGCCGCTTCGCCTCCGTTTCCACGCACCGTCGCGACGTAGGTCCGGTCGATTTCACTGGAGGGATGCGTCAGCTTGTGCGCCGCCTCTCCATCGGTCGTAAGAAGTAGCACCCCTTCGGTCATGTAGTCGAGGCGGCCAACGTAGGTGAGACCAGGCGAAGGAGGCACGACGTCGAACACGGTTCGGCGGCCGCCCGGATCGGTGCGCGTAGTGAGGACGCCCCCTGGCTTGTTGAGCACGATCCAGCGGATTGGCGCCGGCGCACCGACGGTCTTTCCATCGACGGTGATTGTGTCATTGTCGGGATCCACGCTCTGGCCCGTCACGGCAACCTCACCGTTGATGCGAACGCGGCCCGCCAACACCAGCTCCTCGGCCGCGCGACGCGACGCGATCCCAGCGCGCGCGAGAGCGCGCTGAATACGCATTGTTTCGGACATCAGTCCGCCCGTGGAGGGCCCTCTCCGTTCTCCGTAATCGCCGCCACGGGCGTGGACTGCGCGGGGCGCGTCGCGCGAAGGGCGATCGCTAGCTCGTCGGCGCGCGGCAGCTCTTCGAGGTGGCGGAGCGCGAACTGGTCGAGGAACGCCGGCGTGGTGCCGTACAACAGCGGCCGGCCAAGTCCCTCGCCGCGCCCGACGACGTCGATGAGGCCACGCTCATGCAGCGACTTGAGGATCGCCCCGGCGCCAACACCCCTGATCTCCTCGATCTCGCCGCGCTCGATCGGCTGGCGGTAGGCGATAATAGCGAGAGTCTCCAGCGCGGCGGCGGAAAGCCGTTGCGGACGACGCGCCAGCTGCGCCCGCTCGATTGCCTCCGTGTACTCGGGCCTGGTGAGGATCTGCCACCCTCCAGCTACTTCGACCAGCTCCACTCCATGGCCGTCGGTGTCGTAGTGTTCACGGAGCTCGGCGAGCGCTTCGTCGAGCGTCGCTTCGCTGTCGTCCGCGTGCGACGCAACCGCCCGAAGATCGGCGACCGGAACGGGGACGGCGCTCGCGAAGAGCGCCGCCTCAAGCAGCTTCGCTAGAGGAGTCACGTGTGATATCGAAAGCCGCGAACGCGCGAGACTGGCTCAGGCGAAGCTCGCCACGCTTGGCGAGCTCGAGGAGCGCAAGCAGCAGTGACAGTACTTCCCACGGCTCGGCGTTCCGAGGGAGGACATCCTTCCATTGCGCGTGGGCGCGAATCGCCAACAGCGCACGCACGATTCCGATCGCTCCATCGACGTCGAGCGCGCGCGGAATGACGTCGTGGACGTGCGGCTTTTTCGAGAGGCGAAGGACCCTGTCGACGGCGCCCAGCAGCTCCGGAAGAGAGATCCTGAGCGGTCCGCTCGTCGGCACCGACTCCAGCTGCTGCGAATAGGCGCGCGCGAACCGGCCGCGCCGGTCCTCGCTCCGCCGCTCGAGCACATCCACTACCTCGCGCACCTGTTGGTACTCGAGGAGCCTCCGCACGAGCTCGGCGCGCGGATCATCCCAGACATCTTCGCCTTCTCGCCGAGGCAGGAGCATCTGCGCCTTGATCCTGACTAGTCGCGCCGCCATTTCGAGGTAGTCCGCGGCCTCGTCCAGCTTGAGTGTCGAGATGCGCGCGAGAAACTGCTCCGCGATGCGTGCGATAGGTATGTCGTAGATGTCGATCTGCTCGTCGCGGATGAGCGAGAGCAGCAGGTCGAGCGGTCCGGAAAACTCGGCGAGGTCGACGAGAAAAACTTCCGACGCGGCTTCACTGGCCCGCACGAGGCTCACATCGTCCATTGACTCGGCAGGATATAGGGAAAGACAGCGCGCGTCGCGAGACGGTCGAGCATGAACACCGGCTTGAACCAGATGTTGAGCACCGGTCCGCCGAACGCGATCAGCAGAAAGAGGATCAGCAGTCCCTGCGCGCCCAGCCGCTGGTAGTTGAGGGCCCACGCCGGGGGAAGCAGATACTTGAAGACGTGCGATCCGTCGAGCGGAGGAATCGGAATGAGATTAAACGCGGCGAGCGCGAGATTGATCAGGATCCCGTAAACCAGCATTCGCTGCAGCAGCGCCCCGGTGTCCATGATCGCGGGTGCGGCGTTGCCTATCACTCCAATCAGAATGATCAGCGGAATACAGATGATCGCGATGACGACGTTCGTCGCCACTCCCGCCAGCGAGACGATAATGTCGCCTCGCTTGAAATTCCTGTAATTGCGCGGCACCACCGGCACCGGCTTGGCTCCTCCGAACGCTATCCCCGTCGTGAAAAACGTGACGAGAGGAAGCAGGATCGTCATGAACAGATCGATGTGCGGGAGCGGATTCCAGGTGAGCCGTCCGAGAGAATACGCCGTGGTGTCGCCCTGACGAAGCGCGGCGTAGCCATGAGCGTACTCGTGCGCCACAATCGAGAAAAGCAAAACCGGCGCGATGAGGATGAAGTTCTGGAACTTGTCCAATGGGCGTGGTTGAGAGGGAGACCGATCCTTGCATTGAAGTTAGCATTCCACTCCATCTCTCGGCAGCCCGGGAGGGCCATTGAAGCTCAAACGCGTTTCGCCCCGCACTCCTGTCCAACTGCTCGACAAGCACGCCACGTTCGAGGACGCACCCGACGACGAGAAGCTGAAGAAGGATACAGCGAAGCTCGTCGACAGCATCGGCGATATCCAGCGACAATTCTACGCCGACGGCCGGTTCGCGCTCCTGATCGTGCTTCAGGGACGGGACGCCTCGGGGAAGGACGGAACGATCAGGAAGGTGTTCACGGGCGTGAACCCGCAGGGTGTCCAGGTCGCCAGCTTCAAGGTTCCGACAGAGGAAGAGCAAAGGCACGACTTCCTCTGGCGTGTGCACCAACGGGTGCCCGCGCGCGGTATGATCGGAATTTTCAATCGGTCCCATTATGAAGACGTCATCGTCACGCGAGTGAACGGGATCATTCGGAAAGCCGTCTGGGAAGCTCGTTACGAGCAAATCAATGCCTTCGAGAAGCAGCTGTCAGCCAGCGGCGTCCGCATCCTCAAGTTTTTTCTTCACGTCTCCCATGCCGAGCAGCTCGAAAGGCTGAAAAAACGCCTTACCAACCCGGAGAAAAACTGGAAGTTCAATCCCGGAGATCTCGAGGAGCGCGGAAAGTGGGACGAGTATACCGCTGCCTACCGGGATGCGATCCGTCGATGCAGCACCCGCGAGGCGCCCTGGTACATCGTTCCCGCCGATGACAAGAAGGTTCGCAACTATCTGATCGCTCGGACCGTCGCTGACACCCTGCGCTCGCTCAAGCTTAGGTGGCCGAAGGCCGACCCGGACGTGCTCCGGAAAAGCGACGATTGACGCAGGCGGCGTGACCGAAATGCTCGCCGGTGAACTTGACACAAGTGATCTGTTTGGCGAACTTCCAAGGCTATGAAGTACCTGTCATCGCCCGGAGATCAGTAAGTTGCCCAATATTGCGTCAGCGAAAAAGAACATGCGGAAGTCGCGCGCCGCTTCGATTCGTAACAGAGCCCAGCGTTCCGCCCTGCGTACCGCGCTCAAGAGAGCAACAGGCACCACTTCGGCCGAGGAGAAGCTCGCCGCCGTCAAGCTGCTCGACCGCGCTTCCCGGAAGGGGCTGATCCACAAGAACGCGGCTGCCCGCCACAAGAGCAGGCTCGCGAAAGCCGCCAAGTAATCGGTCCCGAACCAACAGACACGAACGGGCGCCTCGAAGGCGCCCGTTTTTTTTTCAGGGGTCGGCAGAAGAGTAGATGCGAGCTGTTAGGCTGACAACTATGCTACTATCGGCTCTCGCCCGTTCAGTTTGCAATACGTTCTTAGTGGTGAACCAGTTCAGCGCCGCAAACTACATCGTCGCCAACTCTCCCCCGCACCGCTCGCAGTACCACTCGGTCGGATAGTTCGCCGCGCCGCACTCCGGACACTTGAGCGTCTTGTGCTGCTCCGAGCGCGGATCATTCGCCCGACCCGCCTGAGGGACCTTGGGCGGAGTGGCAATTGCCGCCGCGGGGCCAGGCGCTGGAGCTGGCGCGCCACCACCCTCGGGTCTGAGCACCGGAAACTGGTCGAATGGCGACCGCGGCTTCACGCCGCCTTGCTGACCGGCCGGAGCTTGCGACGGAGTCTCGAATCTGGGCGGAGGATTCAGCTTGGGGGGCTCGGGAACCGCCGGGCGTGAAACCACTGGCGAGATCGGCGTCCGCGAAACTTCAGGAGCAGGCTCGACTGCAGCCTGATGTGTTGGGGCCGGAACCGGCGCGGGCGCCTGCGCCTTCTCTTTCATCGTCAGCGTATAAATGCGCCTGAGCTCCTTCACCTGCGTATCCAGCGCGGTCTTGTCCTTCGTCAGCCGCGCCAGCTCATTGTCCCACGCGCCACCGATCTCCTTCCACTGCTTCTGCGTGTACTCGCCGACGGCGGCCCTGAGCTCGGCTTCCTGGCGTGCCTCGCGCTGCTGCGATTCCTGGCTGGAAATCTCGTCGAGCCGTGCGGTAAGGGAGTCGATGCTCTCCTTCAGCTCGCCGGCCCGCTCAGCGAGCTTGGCCGACACATCGCGAAGGCGAACCTGGTAATCGGCCTGGACGCGCTGATACACGGATTCGGCAGTGGCCGCGCGTTTCGCCTCAAGCGCGGCCAGCCACTCCTCATATCTCTGGCGCTCCTTAAGGAGGCCGTTGAGCGCGTCCAGCGAAACCGGCTCCTTCTCACTCATCCTGAATTATCCCCTGATTCGACTCTTCTCCTCCCGCCCAGCGCCGGGAAGTCCCGCCCGATAGACGATTGTACCGTCCACAATAGTACAAGCGGCGCGCCCAATGAGGGTCATTCCGGCGTACGGCGTGTTCCTGCCCTTCGACAGAAAGGTCGACGGATTCACTTTCCATTTTGCCGCCGGATCGAACACCGTCACGTCCGCAACGCTTCCGCTGGCGAGCGAGCCGCCGGGCAGATTGAATAATCGCGCGGGGGCGCAGGCCATTCGCTCCACCAGATCCGGAAAGCCGAGACCGCCCTTTTCGACGAGGTTCGTCACCACGACGGCGAGTGCCGTTTCCAGCCCGACGATGCCGTTCGGCGCGTCGCCGAACTCGCGCTCCTTTTCGTCGTAGTGGTGCGGCGCGTGATCGGTAGCAATCAGATCGATCGTGCCGTCCTTCACCGCTTCCCGCAGCGCTTCGACATCCGCCGCGGTTCGGAGCGGCGGATTCATCTTCGCGTCGGTGTCGTAACCGCGCACGCTCTCTTCCGTCAGCGAGAGATGGTGGGGGCATACCTCCGCCGTGACGTTGATACCGCGCTCCTTGCCCCACCGAATCAGCTCGACGGATCCACGCGTGCTCATGTGCGCGAGGTGCACGTGGCCACCGGTCAGTCGAGCGAGGAGGATGTCGCGGATGACCATGATCTCCTCCGCCTCCGCCGGAATTCCCTTGAGCCCGAGCTGGGCACTGACCAGACCTTCGTTCATCGATCCGCCGGCGGCGAGCGTCGGTTCCTCGCAGTGATCGATGACGGGGATCCTGAACGTGCGCGCATACTCGAGGGCGGTTCGCATCAGCTGCGCGCTCGCCACCGGCTTGCCATCGTCGCTGACGGCAACCGCACCCGCACCCACCATCTCTCCGAACTCGGCCAGCACTTTGCCGTGCTGTCCCACTGATATCGCGCCGATTGGATACACGCGTGCCGCTCCAGCGCGCTGCGCCTGGCGGACGATGAAGCCGACGGCCGCCTGGTTGTCGGTGACGGGATCCGTGTTGGGCATCGCGCAAACCGCGGTAAAGCCACCAGCCGCGGCGGCGCGCGCGCCGGTCGCTACAGTTTCGACGTCCTCGCGGCCGGGCTCCCGTAGATGACAATGAACGTCGATGAATCCGGGTGAGACGATGAGACCCCGGCAGTCCACCACCTCGGCGCCATCCGGTCCGGCGATAGTGCCGCCTGCTTTTTCCACGACGCCATCGAGGATCAGGAGATCGCCAACCATGTTCAGGTTTTGTGAGGGATCTACGAGCTTCCCGCCCTTGAGAAGGAGCGGCCTCACTCCCGTTCCTCCCGTCCACGGCTCGGCCCGCCCTTGGCGGCCTCTGCGAGCTCCGGTTTCCCGCCCGCGAGCAGATACAGTACGGCCATACGCACGGCGACACCGTTGGTGACCTGATCCAGAATCACACTGTGCGGCCCATCGGCGACATCGGAATCGATCTCGACGCCACGGTTCATCGGACCCGGGTGAAGAATCAGAACATCCCGCGGCGCACGGTCGAGGCGCTCGCGAGTAATTCCGAAGACTCTGTTGTACTCGCGCGCCGATGGTATGTAACCGGAGGTCATGCGCTCCAGCTGCAGCCTGAGGACGTTGAGCGCTTCGGCCCACTCGATCGCCTCTTCGACGCGGTCGAAGATAATGACGCCCATCTCGTCGATGGCGTTCGGCATGAGCGAGCGGGGACCGCAAACGGCAACCTCGGCGCCAAGCTTGGTGAGGCCCCAGATGTTGGAGCGAGCGACCCGCGAGTGGAGGACATCGCCGCAGATGCAGATGCGCCTGCCCTTCAAATCTCCGAACCGGTCGCGCAGGGTCAGAATGTCGAGCAACCCCTGCGTAGGGTGCTCGTGCATCCCGTCGCCGGCGTTGATCACGTTCGACTCGATACGCTCGGCGAGAAACTGCGCCGCGCCCGATGCGGAGTGGCGAATCACGACCATGTCGATTCGCATCGCTTCGAGATTGCGCGCGGTATCGACGAGTGTTTCCCCCTTCGACACGCTTGATCCGGCGGTCGACACGTTGACGGTGTCGGCCGATAACCGCTTCTCGGCGAACTCGAAGGAGATCCGTGTTCGCGTCGAGTTCTCGAAGAAAAGATTGACGATGGTCGATCCGCGGAGCGCCGGGACTTTTTTGATCGCCCGCTCGCTGATCTCCTTGAACGGCTCGGCGGTGTCGAGAATGAGGCGAATCTGTTCTCCGCTCAGCGACTCGAGCCCGAGTAGGTCCTTGCCGAGCGCTCCGCTCACGCCGACGACTTGGGCACGATCACCACTTCCGTTCTCTCGTCGAGCCCCGCGACCATGACGTCAACGCGCTCGGTCGCTCCGACGGTCACTGTCTTTCCGACGATGTCGGCGTGAATCGGAAGCTCCCGGCCACCGCGATCGATCAGCACCGCCAGGGATATGGACGCGGGCCGGCCGAAGTCCGCCAGCTCGTCGAGCGCTGCACGGACGGTGCGGCCGGTGTAGAGCACGTCATCGACGATCACGATGTGCTTTCCGTCGAGATCCCACGGAAGATACGTCGGTCCGACGACCGGCCGCGGGCCAATCGTCTGCAGATCATCGCGGTAGAGAGTGATGTCAAGAGATCCCTGCGGCACCGATGTACCTTCGCCGCCTTCGATCATCTTGACGATTCGATCTGCGAGCTGGACGCCCCGTCGCTGAATTCCGACGACAATGAGGTCGTCCGTGCCCCGGTTTCTTTCGACAATCTCGACCGCCATGCGCTTCAGCGTGCGCTCGACGGCCCGCGCGTCGAGGACCGTCGTGGATTTGGTAGTCATCGCTGCACAAATATGGCGCCGCACGAGTGCTAATTGAAGCCGCTCTTGCCGTGCTCTGCCGCGAGGTCTAGGTTGGCCGCGGGGACGAAGCGGCGAACACCTG
>JBDSRC010000043.1:0-6472 GCA_039929505.1 Gemmatimonadaceae bacterium | reverse complement strand
GCGCCGTCCGAGGAGCTGGGAAGGTCGGCCGAGGCATGCGGCCAGATGCCAAGCGGCTGAAGCGCGTGCTGGGAGATGAATCCACAGTTCTCGCAAACTATCATCACCGCCGGGATCGTCGTCGTCTGTGCGCTGTTGCGGGCCATGGTGGCCTGCCCTTCGAGCCTGGAGTACTCGCTGACAGTCCACTGGCTATTCTGGCACCGCGGGCAGCTTCCGGCACCGCGAGTTTTCAGCGCGGCGACGATCCGATGCTTGTCGTCGGCGGAGATTCCCTTGTAGTTGTTCATGATGTTCCTCTCGTGATTGGTGACCGAGCCGGTGCTCTTTCAGCGATGTCGGGAGCCGTGGCGAGCAGTTGCAGAGCGGACGTTGTGTTCATCAGGAGCACTTCAGCGACGAACTGGTGATCCGCTGTGAAAGCCGTCGGCTGGTACGCCTCAATGCACCAGGCAACCGCCTCGCGCGAGATAGCGCGGTATGCGTGCGGTGGAAACGGCGCCGGCAGGGTCGGATTTGCCTCGGCGAACGCAACCATCTCGCGAACCTCGACGACGATCTCGCCGAGCGAGAGCCCGCGCTGCTGCCCGGCCGCAACTTTCGCCCGGACGGAACGACGCAGGCTGTTGATGAATTCGAATAGGTTCGCGTCACCGGCGGCAACGAAATCACCCGGCAATGCCGTGATGGAAACTGGCTTGTCTTGCATGTACGCTCTGGCGGAGGAGAAAGGCGTCGCCAGTAGCGCCGAGATGATACCTCGTCGATCGGAGGCAGATCGGAGGCAGATCGGAAATGCGGGCTGGTGGGAACGTCCCGCACGTAGTGTGATTCCTTCTTTAAATTTAACGACGCCGGACTCGATTATCCACCTTTCCCCCCCTTGGAGCCGGTACTTCGCCGATGAGGTCAGGTTATGCACAACCAGCCAGGAAGAGAGGATCGCACGGTATTCCGGAATCGGCGTCAGGCGGGTTGGAACGACGCGCGGGAGGGCAGGTGATTCCCCGATGCCGAACCGTCGACGGGGTTGAAGGGCGCTGAGAAGCAGCATAACTTTGCTCGTAGCCACTGCCGGAGATCCCGCACGCATTCAGAAACCGCACTCGAGATCGCGCGCCGGTTGATCGGTGCCAGCCAGCCCGCAGGTACAGCTGGCGGCTCATCCGCGCGGGCGGCGGCGGAAGCGTGCGGCCATCTATATCGGGAGTTATCGCGCTGGGTAGGACCTGAGGGGTGCCACGCTTTGTTCGCCCGCGCTATCTCTGAGGTCCGAACGGATCATCCGGCTCTCGCGCAGATTCAGCTGCGCCCACGCTCGGATCCGTATGTCGAGGGCGTCGCCGAAAGCATCATGGCACGCGGAGATAAAGCGACCGAGGCGGCGCTTGAATCGACGGTCGTCATTCTGGTCGACCTTCTCCGCCGGCTGATCGGAAACGACATGGCAATGAAACTCATCGAGCGCAGCCTGGCTCCGTCGGAGCGAGCTGGTGCAAACACGGATCGCAAGCGGGAGGAAGCGTGAAGGGTGAAGATCGACCGCAGCTTCGTAGCATTCCCAGCGGTGTGTCCGGCCTCGATGCCGTCCTCGGCGGCGGACTGCCCGAGTACAGCTTCAACCTCATCGCCGGCGGACCGGGTTCCGGAAAAACAACTCTCGCGCACCAGATCGTGTTCGCGAACGCGACGCCGGAGCGCCCCACGCTGTACTTCACCGTGCTTGGTGAGCCAACAATCAAGATGCTTCGCTATCAGAGGCAGTTCAGCTACTTCGATCCCGGCCTGGCGGGATCGGCCATCCAGTTCATCAATCTCAGCGCTGAAGTGATGGAGGGCGACCTGACCGAGGTCCTTGAGCGTATCGTCAGTGAGACCGAGCGTGCCAAGCCTGGAATGGTGGTCGTCGATTCGTTTCGAACGATCGGGGGGCACCCTGGGTTTCCGCAGAATGGCGCCGCGGCCGACCTCGAAAAATTCGTGCAGCGTCTCGCCCAGCATCTCACCACATGGGAGGTAACCTCATTTCTACTCGGTGAATACGCCACGGAGGAGCAGCGAAGTCCAGTTTTCACCGTTGCCGATGGCGTACTCTGGCTGAGCCAGGCCACCGACCGGAACTCTGTCGTTCGGAAGCTTCAGGTGGTGAAAACGCGTGGCCGTGCACATATGCCGGGGCTGCACACGTTCAAGATCACCGACAACGGGCTCCAGATCTTCCCCCGAATTCCGGAGCAGACGAACAAGCGGGCCCCGCAGACCGGGGGGCGACTGTCAACCGGCATCGCCGGGTTGGATGAGATGATCAACGGCGGTGTCGTTTCAGGCGATGCCGTGCTGCTGACCGGGCCCGCTGGTAGCGGGAAGTCGACGGTCGCAACGCAGTTCATGGTCGCCGGCCTGGAGAAGGGCGAATGCGGCGTGATAGCGATATTCGAGGAATACCCCGAAGAATACCTTACGCGCGCCAGCATGAGAAATCCCGTGATCGAGAAGATGGTTGAAGCGGGCAAGCTGGAGCTGATCTATCTCCGTCCTCTCGATCTCTCCGTCGACGAGGCCCTCTACGCAATTCTCGACGCTGTCGAGCGCCTGGGGGCAAAGCGGGTGGCCATCGATTCCCTCTCGGGATTTGAAGTCGCTCTCGCACCGACGTTTCGCGATGACTTCCGTGAATCGTTCTACCGTCTGGTCGGGACGCTGACCGCGGTCGGGGTAACCGTTTTCATGACCGCCGAAGTCTCGGAAGGCTTCCGCGAGGCGCGCTTCACTACGGAGAACGTATCGTTCATTACGGACGAGATCATCGTTCAGCGCTACGTCGAAATCGAAGGCGAGCTCCGGCGGGTGATGGCGATAATCAAGATGCGGGGAAGCGAGCACAGCCACGAATTCAGATTGTACGAGCTGACCCCGAGGGGATTAGTCGTCGGCGAGCCGCTCACCGAATACGATGGAATCATCACCGGCGTGCCGACGCTGCGCGCGAAGCCGGCCCGGGCGAAGCGAAGCAAGTAGGGTTGATGGCCCCTCGGCGTCCAACCGGCGCGCGAGCGACCGAGCCTTCCATTCAGGAAGCCCTGAGTCGCTACATCCGTGATGCCGCGCTGCCTTTTGCCATCACGCGCGGCCATGAGCACGCGATCGGTTATGCAAATAGCGCCTTTCGCCGGCTGGGCGCGATAGCGATTGGCCAACCGATCGATGCATCAATCGCTGACAAATTCGATGCGTCGGAGCTGTCACGATTGAAGCTGATTCTCGACGAGGCATGGCACGCCGGCGTCGATCTCTGTGATCAGCGGCTGGACGTTGCGGGCACCCGGGGGAGTGGCTGGCAAGTGAACGTGTGGCCGGTCATTGGGCGCGACGGGAAGGCCGAGGCGCTGGGCATTGAGATCCGCGAGCCGCCGTCCGAAGGCTCGGTGGAGCTCCAGCGACAAATCGCCGAGCAGATGCTCCTCGGGGCATTGCGCGAGCGCGGCCTGGCCGATGATGCCGAAGCAGCGCGCCGCCGCGCGGCGTTCCTGGCGGAGGCAGGTCGTCTGCTCGCTGAATCCGTGGATCAGGCGAGCACCCTGCTCGCGCTGACCAAGCTCGTGCTGCCCACTCTGGGCGCGTGGTGCATCGTGGACATCCTGGAACCGAGTGGTGCCATTCATCGGCTCGGCATCTACCACGCCGATCCCGACAAGCAGACGCTTGCGCGGACGCTGGAAACGAAATGGATCCCGGCGCCGGACGACGCTTTCGGCGCGTCGGCGATGCTACGCGATCCGCGAACCTTCACGATTTCCGAAGATGTCGAGGCCACGCTGGCCGGGAGCGCCCACAACCCCCAGGATCTCGAGACTTTGCGCCGGCTGGGCATTGGACCGCTTCTCACGGTGCCGCTGCTGGCTCGAAACAAGCTGCTTGGCGCCATCACATTCGTCAGCGCTCAACGTGGGGTCGCGTACACAGCCGAAGACGTGCAGCTGGCCGAGGACCTGGCTTCGCGTGGCGCGCTCGCACTCGACAACGCGCAGGTATACGATCTGGCGATCACGCTTAAACGGAGCGCGGAGCTGGCGAACAGGGCCAAGACAGCCTTCCTTGGCGCGATGAGCCACGAGCTGCGGACGCCGCTGAATGCGATAGGCGGTTACATCGAGCTGCTCGACATGGGACTGCGCGGGCCGGTGACGGAACAGCAGCACGCCGATTTCGCCCGGGTCAAGGCCAGCCAGAAGCATCTTACCCTTCTCATTACCGAGATCCTTAACTTTGCGCGGGCGGAGAGCGGCCGCATCTCGTACGACATCAAGAATGTCAACGCGTGCGACGCGATGCGGCACGCGATCGACCTCATCGAACCGCTATTCGCACAGAAAGGCCTGGTGTTCGACGGCGTTTCTGGCAACGCCGACGTGGTTGGGCGGGGCGATCCGGACCGGATCACCCAGATTCTGGTGAACCTCCTCTCCAACGCGATCAAGTTCACGCCACCAGGTGGGCATATCAGCGCTGATTGCGCGGTCAGGGACGCAAACATCACGATCCGCGTAAGCGACACCGGAATCGGAATCGAGCCTCAGATGCTCGAATCGATTTTCGAGCCGTTCGTGCAGCTGAGGGAGAGCCTCACCGACCGCGAGGGAGGCGTCGGTCTCGGCCTGGCGATAAGCCGGGATCTCGCGCAGGCGATGAACGGCAGCCTGACTGTGGAAAGCAATGCGGGACGCGGTGCCCACTTCACGCTGTCGCTCCCGCGCGCGGCCGAGCTGTCAGAGGGCTAGAGCGAGGTGCTCTGCATCCTCCATGGCTGGCTGCTCGAGGGCTCGGGCAGCAACCTCTGGACACGATCCGTCGTCCGCTCGCTTTGCCGCATGGGCGAGGATGTTCATCTGGTCTGTCAGGAGAACCATCCAGATCGCTACGACTTCATCGCGGCGGCGAAGGTGCATCGCCGCGATGGCAGCTCCGTGACAACGCTGACACGTGAGACGACGTACCCGGGCAAGTGCGTTTTGCACCAACCGGAGCTCGATGGGACACTGCCGGTCTTCGTATGGGACAAGTATGAGGAGTACTCGCGGGTGATACCGATGGTCGACCTGTCGACCGCCGAGCTGGAATCGTACATCGAGCGCAACGTAGCAGTGGTGAGCGCGCTGGTACGCGCTGAGCAGATCACCGGCATTCACGCGAATCACGCCGTGCTCATGCCCGTGGTGGCGCAGAGGGTGAAAGCAGTGGCCGGAACGGCGTTCACGGTGATGCCGCACGGAAGCGATATCGAGTACGCGGTGAAAAAGGACGATCGCTTTCTGCGGTACGCATCCGCGGCTTTCGTGGAAGCGAGGCGGCTTTTCGTCATCGGAGATGAGATGAGGAGTCGCGTCCTCAAGGTGTTCGCCGGTGTCCCCGGGCTCGAGGCGAAGCTTTCCGACCTGCACTTAGGTGTCGATACATCCGAGTTCGAGCCTCTCGCGCGCGAAGATCGCGACCGCAACATCCGAGAGCTCACGGTCTCGCTCGCTCCACTGTCGCGAGGAAAGTCCGCGGCACAGGAGACTGAAATGCTGCGCGCGCTGCCGAATGTCCGGGATCTGGATGGACTGCTGGCAACGCTGGCGGCGGCGGCGCATTACGATGGGAAACGACCCGACGAAATGGCGGACGCGAAGCTGCGCGCAGTTCCGTGGACCACGGCTCCGACACTTCTGTTCGTCGGCCGCCTCATCGCGTGGAAAGGAATCCAGTCTCTTATCGCCGCGCTTCCATTGGCGATCGCGCGCGAGCCGGCGCTGCGCACCATCATCGTCGGACACGGGCCCTTGCGCGAGGCAATGGAAGCAATGGTCTGGGCGCTCTGGAACGGGCGCCGCGATCTGGTCGAGATGATCGCGAGTAACGGTGGAGCGCTCGAGGGAACCGCCGACTCCTCTCATGGCGAGTCATCTCTGGGCGAGGTGACCTCGTTCTATGCCGCTCTCGAGAAGGAAAAGCGGCTCGACGGCTATTTTGAGACCGCTCGCCGTGTGCTCACGCCTGACAACGTGGTCTTCACCGGATATCTGACCCACACAGAGCTTCGTCACCTCTTTCCATGCTGCGATGCTGGCGTTTTCCCGTCGGTGGTGAGAGAGGCGGGGCCGCTGGTCTTCCTCGAAGCACTAGCGTCAGGGTGCTTTCCGCTCGGCACCTACTTCGGAGGCATGGCCGCGAGCATTGATGCGGTAGCAGAAGAGATAGCGCCCGAAGTTGCCGAGATCATGAAGCTCGATCCGAACAACACCGTGGCGGATCTCGCTCGCAAGATACCGCTGGCGCTCGAGCAGGCGCAGCGATACCGCGACGTCTTCGCCAGGCTGGCGCGGGAGCGTTACGACTGGTCTAGCGTCACCAAGACGTTTCTTCGTGAGATGGACGCTACCCGCGCGTCGGAGTGATCGCGGCCGGCGCACGCTCAAGCTGAAGGCTCTGAGTT
>JBDSRC010000042.1:0-4819 GCA_039929505.1 Gemmatimonadaceae bacterium | reverse complement strand
TTCGTCCCTCGATCGGCAATCACGACTACATGGCGGATCGCGCCGCCCCGACTTATCGGTATTTCGGCGATCGCGTCGGTCCACGCGGCAAGGGGTATTACAGCTACGATGTCGGCGATTGGCACGTGATCGTTCTGAACAGCGAGCTCGCTGTCGAGGGCACGGGCGCGGAGAAACAGGCCCAGCTAGCGTGGCTGCGTCAGGACATCGCGAATCACCGGCAGCTCTGCACCATGTCCTACTTTCACAAGCCGCTCTTCACCTCGTCGTACCGCGAGGGAGTGAGGGAGATGCGCGCGATCTGGACGATCCTGTACGATGCCGGCATCGACCTGATTCTGGCCGGGCACGATCATCACTACGAGCGGTTCCGCCCGCAGAGTCCGGCGGGTGAAGCGGACTCGGTGAAGGGAATCGAGCAGATCCTCGTCGGCACCGGCGGCGCGACTCTACGCGGCTTTCGATCGCGATTCGGATTCAGCAGAAAGCTCGAGGGGAACTCGGTCGTGCAGATTCAGGGTCACTTCGGGGTCCTCCTCATCACGCTCGGCAACACTGGCTATCGAACGGCGTTCCTCGATACCGAAGGACGCGTCTGGGACCGAAGCGGACGGGAGTGCCATTGACCACCGGACGGCGCGCGATCGACACACTGATGAAGAGGCGCGCGCTCCTGACACAGGAGATGGGCGAAGGCGCCGCATTTCCCCCCGAGCAGTTGTCCGGCAAGCACCTCATGCTGGCTCACGATTTCGCTCTGGCGGCGAACGCGCTCGAGGAGCCTCGCCGTGAGAGGCTGACGACGCCGGAGAAGTGGCAGCATCGCGGCGACGTCACGGCCGCGGTGATGTCGGCGACGGCGTACCTCGAGGACCTGATCAGCGAGCTATACGTCAACATGCGGAATCTGCCGCGGCCCAAGCTCGTGAAGAAGCTGCGCGCGTCTTCCAAGCCGGACGCGTCCAAGGTTCTCAACAAATATCAACTCGCCCTCTCGGTATCGGACGGTGACCCGTTCGATATGAAGACATCGCCGTACTACGATGCGGACAGTCTCTTCCGTCTGCGTGACGCACTCGTGAACTACCTGAATTTTCGTCCTGTTGGACGCCGTGGGCTCCGGAGCCGCCTGGACGGAAAGTTTCCGTTGAATCCCTACGCGCTGGAGCGGGGAGGATGGTTTCCGGAGCGCTGTCTCGGAGCGGGGTGCGCCCGGTGGGCGGTGTCCACGGCCGAGGTATTCGGTGATGACTTCTGCCGCCGTATGGGAATACCAGCGAGGCCGCGCGTAAACCGAGTGGGCTGAAGAGGAGCACAAATGGCGAATGCAGATTCTTCCGGATTGCTCGCGCCCGACCGGATCCGCGCCGCGAATCGCAGCAACGTTTCGGGGCCGGGGGGTACAACCATTGATGCGCGAATCTCGAAACAGTTGCGGTAAAAACTCAGTGAGCGTTTCCGGCGCGCGGATATTGGCGGAGCTCGTGCTGGCCTTGTCTTTAACCGCGCGCGCGCTCGAGGCGCAGACTTCGAAAATAGAAGTCTCGCCCGCGCGGCCCGCCCCCGGCGCGCTCGTGCGATTGACCCTGGACGGCGCTCCGCGCAGTGGGGATTCTGTGATCAGCGTCACTGGAACGATGGCCGGCGAGCCGCTTCACTTCCTCCCGGCCGGAGGTCAGACCTGGCGTGCGCTCGGCGCTGTTCCTGTCGACGGCACGGACAAGGTGCGCGCGCGGGTCCTCGTCGAGCGTGCGTCTGGAGCGGTGGATACCCTTCGGGCGGCGCTTCCGGTCCCCGCGCTGCCCCCGCCAAGCGTCACTCGATCGCCACAGCTGGCTGTTCCCGAGCGCTTCACCAAGCCTCTCGATTCAGCGACGCAGGCGAGGATCGCTCGCGAGAATGAGAGAGCGCGCGCAGTCGGTAGTCGCGCGCACGAATCCCCGGCACGGTGGACGCGTGCGTTCCTCAAGCCACGCACCTCGAGGGTCACCAGCCAGTTCGGAACTGGCCGTGCATTCAACGGCGCGGTTGCGAGCAGACACCTCGGTGTCGATTTCGCTGGACCCGTCGGGGCCCCGATCAAGGCGGCCAATCGCGGAGTCGTGGCGCTCGTAGACACGTTCTTCCTGGCGGGCAGGGTCATTTACGTCGACCACGGCGCGGGCGTCGTCACCGGTTATTTCCACCTGAGCGAGCCATTGGTGGCCGTCGGCGACACAGTGTCGCGTGGTCAGGTGATTGGAAGAGTCGGGTCGACCGGTCGCGTCACGGGGCCCCATCTGCACTGGACCGCGCGCTACGGGACATTGACGATGGACCCGCTCGACCTGGTCGCTCTCGAAGCCGGCTGGTACGGGAAATCGGACGACTCGCCGGGCACCGGCGCGGGTCCGGGGGGATCCAGGTAATGAGTCGACAGGAGTGAGTCCAGGTTTGCCAGTTTCACTGGACTCAACCCCGCCAATGACATACCTTTAGCTATGGCAACCACAACTCGTCCAACGAGTAAGCCCGCCCCTCCGGCCAAACCCGGAAGCGGGCTTTCGCGCATCAAGGGGGTATCGGGGGCGGATCAGCCGCATCCCCGCGTTCGCGTCGATGTCGTCCTCACGTTCGACGATGTGCTGCTCACGCCGCGACACTCGGTGGTGCACCCGAAGGACGTGAGCACCTCGTCCCTTTTTACGCGGGGGATACCGCTCAACGTTCCTTTCGCCTCGGCGGCGATGGACACCGTGACCGAAGCCGAGATGGCGATGGCGATGGCGCGCGCCGGCGGCATTGGAGTCATCCACAAGAACATGTCGATCGACCGGCAGGGAACCGAGGTCGATCGCGTCAAGCGATCCGAGAGCGGGATGATCCTCAATCCGATCACTCTCTCTCCCGACGGAACGCTCAGGGAAGCGGTCGCGCTCATGACGCGCTTCAAGATCTCCGGCGTGCCGATCGTGAATCGTGACGGACAGCTTGTCGGCATTATTACAAATCGGGACCTGCAGTTCGAGCGCAATCTCGACCGCCCGCTCAGGGACGCCATGACGTCGAAGAACCTGGTCACCGCGCCCGTGGGCACGACCCTGGAGGAAGCGGAGGCGATTCTCGGGAAGCACCGGATCGAGAAGCTTCCGGTGATCGGTGAGGACGGGTCGCTTCGCGGACTCATCACGGTCAAGGACATCCACAAGCGCCGCGACTTTCCGAACGCGAACAAGGACCAGCACGGCCGGCTGAGAGTCGCGGCGGCCATCGGCGCGGTGAACTACCGCGATCGCGCACGGGCTCTCGTTGAAGCGGGAGTCGATGTGCTGGTGATCGACACTGCGCATGGACACTCCGAAGGCGTCCTCGAAGCGACCGCGCTCTTGAGGGAGATGTTCCCCGACATTCAGCTCGTCGCGGGCAACGTCGCCACTCGCGCCGGTGCCCGCGCCCTGGTCGAGCGCGGGGTCGATGCGGTGAAAGTCGGAGTCGGGCCCGGATCGATCTGCACCACGCGCGTCGTCACAGGTGTCGGCGTTCCGCAGCTCACCGCCGTATTCGATGCGGTCGAGGGTGCCGGTGACATTCCCGTCATCGCCGACGGCGGCATCAAGTATTCGGGCGACATCGTCAAGGCGATCGCCGCGGGAGCATCGAGCGTGATGATGGGATCAATGCTGGCAGGCACTGAAGAGAGTCCAGGCGAGTCGCTGCTGCTCGAGGGGCGCCGCTTCAAGATGATTCGCGGAATGGGATCGCTGGCCGCGATGCAGGACGGCAGCGCTGATCGCTACTTCCAGGAGGGCGAGATGTCGCCGAAGAAGCTGGTGCCAGAGGGAATCGAAGGGCGCGTCCCGTACAAGGGACCGGTCAGCGACGTGATCTTCCAGATGATCGGAGGTCTCAGGAGCGGCATGGGGTATATCGGTTGCGCCAACATCGACGAGCTTCGGACCGAGGCGGAGTTCGTGCGCATAACCGCCGCCGGACTGCGCGAATCACATCCGCACGACGTGACGATCACCCGCGAAGCCCCGAACTACTCGGTCTAGCGCCCGGTCGCTCGGCTTGCTTTCCCCAGCTTGGGGGCACAACTTCCGCCCGCAACCGCTGCTTAGAATGCTCTATCACAGGAAGTCGCTGACGATCCTTCCCGGAGATTCCGTATGGGTTTATGGACGAAGAAAAGCATCGCTGTCCTGCAACAGGAAGCGGCTGCCGCTGACACCGATGGAACACAGCTAAAGCGCGCCCTCGGCGCGCTGAACCTCACCACCTTGGGCATCGGCGCGATCATCGGCGCCGGTATCTTCGTGCTGACGGGGACGGCCGCCGCCCAGTATGCAGGGCCAGCCATCGTTCTCTCGTTCATTCTCGCCGGGCTTGGCTGTCTCTTCGCCGGACTTTGCTACGCCGAGTTCGCGAGCATGATTCCCATTGCCGGCAGCGCTTACACCTACGGCTACGCAACCCTCGGCGAGTTCGTCGCCTGGATCATCGGCTGGGATCTCATTCTCGAGTATCTCTTCGGCGCCTCGACGGTGGCTGTTGGCTGGTCGGGTTACTTCACAGCCTTCGTGCGCGAGACGCTCGGGGTCGACATGCCCGCGGCACTTACCAACGCACCCCTCGCCTTTACGGAAACGGCGAAGTTCGACGCGGCAGGGGTGCTGACGCAGGCGGAAGGCTTCACCCGCACCGGGGCAATAATCAACCTGCCGGCAATGCTCCTGATCGGGCTAATGACGACGCTGCTGGTGATCGGGATCAAGGAATCCGCGCGGTTCAACAACTTCATCGTCATCGTCAAGGTGACGATCGTATTTCTGGTGATCGG
>JBDSRC010000041.1:0-4063 GCA_039929505.1 Gemmatimonadaceae bacterium | reverse complement strand
GAGCGACCAGGAGACCCGCGACCGAGCGGAGCGAGGGAGCGTAGTTAGGGGCTCCCGGGTGCCCGCTTGCGGGCGCGGAGAGCGTAGTCGCTTCGCAGTCCCCTCCTCCCTGCTGACCGGCGATGTTCTCGAACTGCGCGCGCTAAGGTCTGGAGTCGGCCACTGCAGAACGGCCGCTCCCTCGCGAAATTACTGGCCGGCGCGGCGCGCTGAAGCCTCGACGTCATTGCGATTGTCCTCGATGTCGGCTGACGTTCGAAGATTTGCGAGAAAGTCGCGCACCCGCTGCTGCCTCGCCTGCTGAAGCTCCTGGCGGCGGAGGACGTCCTTCTCCGCATCGAACGCAGCTCGCTTCGCCGGCAGGCGATTCTCTACCCGCATGACGACCACTCCACCGGGTGCCTTGATTGGCTCGCTCACGACGTCGAGTGGCAGGGAGAACGCGGCTCCCACTGGCTCGGGAAGATTGGTGAGCTCCGGTGCGCCTGTCACGCGAGTGAACGGCTTTGGCTTCAGGATCTTCTGATTCATCAGCGTGGCCGCTGCCTCGAGCGATCCCGCGGCGGCAACCTTCGCAAAATTCCGGGCCTGCGGCAACAGCGCATCGATTTTTTTCTGTCTCAGCAAATACGTGCGAATGTCTCCCTTCGCCTGCTCGAGTGACAGAACGCCGCCCGGTGTGATCGAGTCGAGACGCGCCAGATAATATCCGTCCTCGGCGTCGAACAGCTCACTGGTCTCCCCTGGTCCCGCTCCCTGAAACGCCCATGGGCCCACGCTTGGAATGAAACGGCCGTTCAGCGTGATGGAATTCCCCTCGATCGCCTCCGTCCGCACAGCTGGAACCCTGAGCATCCGCGCAGCTTCATCGAACTTGGCCGGGTCGTCGCTGGACGCAGCAATGCGAGCGAGCGAATCAGCGCGCCGGTCCGTCAGCGCCGCGGCGGAATCGCTCTGCTGAATGCGATAGAGAATGTGGCGAAGCGCCAACGTGTCGCCCTTCCGCTCGTCGAGCTTGATCAGGTGATAACCGAACTGCGTGAGCACTGGCGGCGAGATCTCGCCGGGCCGCAAGCCAGCAGCGGCCGCCTCGAATGGTGCGACGAATCTTCCGACCGGACCGCGGCCGAGCGACCCGCCCTGGACCGCCGAAGTGGAATCGGCGGATTCGGCGCGGGCGACATCGTCGAATTTCTCGCCGGCCAGAATCCTTGCTCTGGCCTGGAGCGCACGCGCGCGAACCGCTGCGGAATCCGCGCTGCTCACGACGCGCGGCACGATGATGATCGAAACCTTGGCGCGGCCGGGCCGGTCGAACTCCTTCTTGTGCGCGTCGTAGTACGCGCGCACTTCGTCGTCGGTCACTCTGACGGCCGAGTCGGCGATGAGCTCGGGAGGGAAGAGAACGAAGGAGACTTCAGCGCTATCGTGAGAGTCCTGCCACCTGCGCCACAGCTGCGCGTCGGTGATGTAGACATCCGAAGCGACCTGATCGAAGAGCTTCTCTTTCGGAATCTCGTTCCGGTAGTACTGCTCGAGCTGATAGAGTAACCCGTCCTGCTTGGCGAGCGGGCTGCGGAGAAAGCGCTCGTACTTTGCCGGATCGAACTGGCCATCCGTCTGGAGATCCGGCGCCTGCATCAGCTGCGGCGGCGGGCTGAAGCGCGCGGCCTGGAGGATTTCCTCGTCGGTCACGACAATTCCGCGGCGCTTGTACTCCTGCCGCAGCAGCGCGTCGGTTACCAGCTGCTCGAACGCCTGATCCTGGAGACGCTTGCGCTCGTCGAGCGTCATGCTCTGCCCGCTCTGCTGCGTCGCGTTCTGCTCGAGGTTCTGTGAGGCCTGGTACCAGGTGGAAGCGAGGATGTCCTCGCCATTCACGGAGGCAACCGCGGTATTGGTGGTGATCGGAGCGCTACCCAGCAGCCCCGACGTTTCCATGAGAAGAAACCCGCCGACGAATGCGACGAGGATGAAGATCCAGATGTATTTTGCGGAAGCCCGCATCGATGACAGCAAAAGCTCTAACTCCAGGCAGAAAAAAAGGCAGAAACCAAACGGCCGCGAATCGGTCTATAGCCTTGTAAGGTATGAGTTTGACTCGTCGGCACGCAAGTCGCGCAATGAGGCGGATTGGTGCATCTTTCAGCGGGTCTTTGGGTGTGGGAGCGATTGCGGACTGCGGACTAACTGCAAAGACAATGATACGAGGTAACTGATGGACTACGATCGGCTTCGGGAGCTGCAGGCAAAGTTTGACGAGAATCCCCGCCGCTACTTTGCGCCGCTTGCGAACGAATACCGTAAAGGTGGAAATCCGAAGCGGGCGATCGAGATTTGCCGTGCGCACCTCGCGCAGATGCCTGGCCACATGAGCGGGCAGGTGGTGTTCGGCCAGTCACTGTTCGAGGGCGGCGAGCACGAGGAGGCTCGAAAAGTATTCGAGGGTGCCTTGGTTCTCGATCCCGAGAATCTGATCGCGCTCAGGTCACTCGGCGATCTCGCCCTGCAGGCCGGGGACACCGACGAAGCGCGCACTTACTACAAGCGCCTCCTCGAAGCCGATCCGAAAGATGCGGCGGTGATCGCGCTGGTATCGGAGATCGACGTTTCAGGCGGCGCCTCCGAGGGGCAGACAAGCTCGGAATTCACGGTCGATTTCTCTTTCGTCGACCAACCGCCAGTCGCATCCCCCACGGAGGTTTCCCCCCCCGCCGCTGAAACCGTCTCCGAAACTGAGTCCTCCGCTGATCAGGCCGGCGCAGTCCGTTCCGAACCGGAAACCGCCAACGTTCAAGGCGAGGCCCCACTCGGACTGGAGCACCACTATCCAACTGGCGACGACGTTCCAACCGTCGCGGAGCCGATGGGTCCCAATCGTGACGCGCTCGTTGATTGGTCGCCGCCTGCGTCTCCTCTCGCATCGACGGATGAGGTGCCGTTCGGAGACCCGCCTGCGGCGGCGGACGCCAGCTCAATGTTCGGAGATTCATCCGGCTTTGGAGTGTCTATGCCGACGCCAACGGCCGCATCCAAGCCGGTTGAGGATGAAACCCCACCACCTGCTGCGCCACCTCCGTCAACCTACTCATTTGCCGGCACGAACCCCGAGCCGTTCGTAAACGAGACGATGGCGCAGCTCTACCTCCAGCAGGGATACAAGCAGCTCGCGCTGAGAGTGTATCGTCAGCTCTCGGAGAGAAAGCCGACCGAGCAATCTTTCAGGGACAGGATCGCCGAGATCGAAGCGAGCCAGGCCGCGGAGACAAACCAGGCCGAGCCCGAAGCGAAACGTCAGGATCCGCCTTCGATCGAATCACCAACGCCCGAGCCGGCCGCGCCTCGTTCGCCGTCCACGGAATCACCGCTCCCGCCCGGGCCCGGCAGCCAGCCTTCCTCCGTTGAATCTCCGGGCTCAGATCGATCGCCCGTCGATTCGCCGCCGTCGTCGTTCCCATCGAGCGATCCGGACTCGATCGAATCTCCGGTGAGAGAGGGGCCGCGCGCCGAGCCGGAGGGAATTGCCGCGCGCCAGCCATCGATGAGGGAATTCTTTGCGACACTCGGACGTCGGCGTCCGCCCCGTCCCGCACCAGCGGCCGCTTCGCGGTGGACCGAAACACCGGCGCCGCCGCCGAGTGCCGCGGCTCCCGAAACGCCACAAGGCCCATCGCTCGATGCGGTGTTCGCTGGTGCGAAAGTGAGCGCGACAGACGCGCGCGCGGCGAGCACTCTCGCGGGCGCGTTCAGCGTGTCGGCGCGCGGAACAAGCCCGCCGTCGCCCGCGGCGAACCCGACCCCGAGAGCGAATCCGCGTCTCCAGGCCCAGGAGTCGGAGGAAGACGTCGCAAAATTCCGCGCCTGGCTCGACGGACTCACGGGAGAGTGAGGATCGCCGTCATCAATGGGCCCAACCTCAATCTCCTCGGTACGCGAGAGCCGGCGTTGTACGGGAAGGAGACGCTGGCGGATATCGAGTCGCGTCTGTTGACCGTTGCCGGTGAGCTGGGTGTCGAGCTCACGTTCTCTCAGCACAACGGCGAGGGCGACATCGTGGATGCGG
>JBDSRC010000040.1:0-3445 GCA_039929505.1 Gemmatimonadaceae bacterium | reverse complement strand
GTCGTGACCCCGGCCGCGAGTCCTTCGACGATCCCGAATCGCGCCGAATCGAGAAGCATCTCTTCGGTGAGCGCCTCGTTGCGGCTTCGGCGCAGCTTGTCGATCCAGGCAGTGAACCGGCAGTCCTCGAGGAAGCCGCGCATCACGGTGAGCTCAAGGTGGGTATGCACGTTCACCAACCCGGGCATCAGTATCGCGTCGCCCAGCTCGGTGTCGTCGCCGCTCGGCGCGGTCTCACGCGGGCCGACATAGGTGATGACTCCCGCGCTTTCGACGACAGTTCCGTTTTCGATCGGCGGCTGGGTGATGGGCAGGACCCAGCGCGCGTGATAGCGCATCAGCGCGGCGCGCCCGGCCGCTGTGGAGGAGTTGGTATCACGCGCGCACCCTCAGGCGCAGGGATCACCCGCGCACCGGAATCCGGAGGCCTGACTGAGTCGCGCCGCTCGGGCGCGCGAATCACCGGCGGCGCGCGCCTCGTGGTGTCGAACACCGTCGGCGGACGTCGCGTTGGAACCGGCTCATATCCGGGCTGGATCGGCGGCGGTGTCACACGTGTTGGCGGCTGAAGTCCGCCCGCGGGCGGAGTTGCCGGCAGTCCGAACGTGTCGCCCGGCGTAAACTCCGGCACCGTGTACGCCAGGTGCTTGTCGCAATCACGCGTCGGCTCCGTTCCCGATATATAGAACTCGCTCGTGACCAAGTCGCGCGGGCAATACGGCGTCTGCAGCAGGCCGGTCGTTTTGTCGATCTCGCGCGTCACCACCGAGATCGGCTTCGGCCAGTCCGGTGACTGCGGCTTTCTCCGATAGACCTCGGACATGAATGCTGTCCAGGCCGGAGCGGCGAGCACTCCGCCTTGAGCGTTGTTCTTGATTTTCTGCGGGCGGTCGAGGCCCATCCACACTCCGGCAACGAGATCCGCCGTGAACCCAACGAACCAGACATTGGTACCGTCGTTCGTCGTGCCCGTCTTGCCGCCGGCCGGAATGTGGAATCCCGATTCCCATACGCCCGCCGCGCTCCCGCGGCGGAGCACGTCCTTCAGGATGTCCACCATCACCCAGGCTTCCTCGGGCGACAGCACCTGGGTTCGCGTTGGTGTCGGCTGCCAGAGAATCTCTCCCTTCTGATTTTCAACGCGCACGATCGCGTTGGGAGTAGCTCTGACCCCGAGATTGGCAAATGCGGTGTACGCCGAAATCAGCTCGATCGGATAGACGTCGGCCGCGCCAATGTGGATCGATGGATACGGAGGAATTGGAGTGGTGATGCCGAAATTGCGCGCCTCGCTTATGACCGTGTGCTCACCGAGCTCCATGCCTAATCGGATGGCAGCGAGGTTGCGTGACAGATAGAGGGCCTGCCGCATCGGAATCTCGCCCATGAAGGCAAGGTCGTAGTTCTGCGGTGCCCATGTCTCCTGTCCCGGAACGTTCAGCACCAGTGGACTGTCGTTCACGATGTAGGAAGCCGGCCGACCGTTCTGAATCGCCGCCGAATACACGATCGGCTTGAACGTCGACCCCGGCTGTCTGAGCGCCTGGACCGCGCGGTTGAACTTGGAGTCGTAGAAATCGCGGCCGCCGATCATGGCGCGCACGGCGCCGTTCCGCGGATCGAGGGCGATGAATGCGCCCTGGAGGTAGGGCGACGCTCCGCCTCCCACGTCTCCTTCACGGCGCGCGATGTAGTGCTCGTAGGTCTGGTGCGTGAACGGACCGTAGCGGCCAGCCTCGATCGCGCGAATCTGGCGCTCCAGCGTGCGCTCCGCCGCGCTCTGCATCTCGATATCGAGCGTCGTGTAAACCTTGAGACCCTGCTGGTATAGCTGGCTGCCGAACTGCGCGTCGAGCTGTTGCCTCACCCACTCGACGAAGTAAGGCGCGGTCTCTCCCGATTCGGTCTTGTTGGCGAGCCGCAACGGATAAGCTCTGGCCTGGCTCGCGTCGGCCTGGCTGATCTTCCCGTTATCGCGCATGAGCCCGAGCACGGTGTTGCGCCGCTGAATTGCGCGGTCGGGATAGCGCACGGGATTGTATCGTGACGGCGCCTTCGGCAGCGCGGCCAGCGTGGCCGCTTCGGCAAGATTAAGGTCGCGCACGGACTTCCCGAAGTAGCGCTGCGAAGCGGTCTCGACTCCGTAAGCGCCGTGACCGAGATCGATCTGATTGAAGTACAGCTCGAGGATTCGCTTCTTGTCGTACTTCGCTTCGATCTCTCGCGCGACCTTCGCCTCTTTCAGCTTTCGGACGATGCTTTTTTCGCGCGAGATCTGATCGGGGAAGATGTTTCTCGCCAGCTGCATCGTGATTGTCGAGAAACCCTCCGAAAAACCCTTCACCGGCGACTTGAGGATCACGCCCGCCGCACGATGCCAATCAATTCCCGCGTGCGAAAAAAACCTCTTGTCCTCGGTCGAGACGAAGGCGTCGACGACGACTTTGGGAATCTCGTCGTACTTGACCAGCGTTCGCCGCTCGAGCCCCAGCTCGGCAATGAAGCGTCCATCGACCGCGTAAAGCTTGGATGTCTGGTTTGGCGTGTACGAGGCAAGCGATTCGATCGTCGGGCACTGGTTGCCACGGCAGATGAGCGCCCAGCTCGCATAAAGCAGCCCCGCGCCCACGGAGGCAAGGAAAGTCACGCCGAGCAGAACGGACCTTACCAGCGTCGGATGGCGCTTGTGGAATGGGAGCTTCGTTTGGCCTGTCGAGTTGGAGGGCGCGCCGGTGGATGCTGACGGCCCGGGAGTTCGTGGGGTATCTGCTGACATTCGATGTGAAAAGTAACTGTCATACACCGAAGGTGACACAGTGGACGGCTCGCTCTATCTTCCCCGCATGAGTGCTCCCCTGTCGGTGCTGGACGAGTTGACGTGGCGAGGGCTGGTCTATCAGCACACTGATGGGCTCGCCGACGCACTTAAGGCGGGAGACGTGGGTGCGTACGCCGGGTTCGATCCGACCGGACCCAGTCTCCACGTCGGAAGCCTCGTCCCGGTGATGGGCCTCGCGCATCTTCAGCGCGGAGGCCACCGCCCGGTTGCGCTGGTTGGCGGTGGAACGGGAATGATCGGCGATCCGAGCGGAAAGACGTCGGAGCGCCAGCTGACATCTCCAGACGAAGTCGAGCGGAACTCGCGCGCGATCGAGGAGCAGCTGAGGATGTTCCTCGATTTCACCGGTCCTCGAGCCGCCCGCATGCGTGACAATGCGTCCTGGCTTAGCAAGCTCGGCGCCGTCGATTTCATGCGCGACGTAGGCAAGCATTTCACCGTGAACTACATGCTCGCCAAGGAATCGGTGCAGTCGCGCATCGAGGGAGGCATCTCATTCACGGAATTCTCCTACATGCTGCTTCAGGCGTACGATTTCCTGGAGCTGTACCGCCGGGAAGGCGTAACGCTGCAAATCGGCGGCAGCGATCAGTGGGGGAACATCAC
>JBDSRC010000039.1:0-4847 GCA_039929505.1 Gemmatimonadaceae bacterium | reverse complement strand
CTCCGGCGCGTCGTCCCCACTCTTGGCGCGTTCGACATCACTCCCATCATCGCCTACTTCCTCCTGGGCTTGATCCAGTCATTTTTGCTGAGGCTGGTGTAATCGCGCTCGACGCACGTTACAATTCTGGCGCGGTTCGTTTCTCCGTTCGGCTTCAGCCGGAGGCGGTCTAGTGGCGAAAGTGGTCCTTGTCGGCGCCGATGTCGCACTGCTCGAGGGACTGGCGCAGACGCTGTTGGGTTTTGGACATGACATTTCCTTCGCCACGACCGTCGGAGAAGTCGCCGGGATGCAGGGAATCGACCCGCCGGCGATCGGGGTCGTCTCCGCCGACGCGCTCCTCCGCGCGGGCCTGGGCGCGACCCTGCCTCTTGCCGCCGGCGGTGCGCTGATCGTTTACGGGACAACGCACGCGGACCGGCCTGAGCTGCCGACCAAGCTCCAACGCGCGACACTCGCTTACCTCGTGTTGCCGCTCGAGCGGCACAGGTTGGTTGCACTGGTGCAGTCGTTCGATGCGAGATCGCGGATTACGGGGCGGAGTTTGCCGGCCGAAAGAGAGCTCGAAGAACGCGCGGAATAGAGAGTTCGATTGCTGTTCTGAGCGGATCCAAGTCTTGAGTCGACGGTTTTGAGTTGTAGTGATCAGTTCAGTTGTCAGTCGCACGTATCGTGGCGCGTTTTGGCACTCGCAACTACGACTGACCACTGATAACTCATGACTTGGATCCCGTCCGCCCTCCTCCCGAACCCTCAACTCCCGCTTGCAGTTAGCCCTACACCGCACTACTATAGAGGAAGGGCACAACTGAAGTCCGTGGCGATTTAAAGCAACTTGCGGCCACGTTAAACATTTCGCTAAAGCGCTGGCCCGGCGCTTACGCGTGGGCTTTTTTATTTCGCCTCCCGAACCTGGGCGGCGGCAGGACGAAGATGAGCGAACGCATCACTAAATCGCCGTACCTACAAGCCATTGAGCGCCGAGTGCTGGTGTACGATGGCGCGATGGGAACGAACATCCAGCGCTATGACCTGAACGCTGAGGATTTCGGCGGAAAATCGCTCGAGGGCTGCAACGATCATCTCGTCCTGACCCGTCCAGACGTCATCCAGGCCATTCACGAGTCGTTTCTCGCCGTCGGCTGCGACGTCGTCGAGACCTGCACCTTCCAATCGACACCGCGCCGGCTGGCCGAATGGGGCATCGGCGAAAAAACGAGAGACGTCAATCTCGCGGCCGCCCGTCTCGCCCGCGCGGCGGCGGACAAATTCTCGACGCCCGATCATCCCCGCTTCGTCGCCGCGTCCCTCGGCCCGACGGGAATGCTCCCGTCCAGCTCTGATCCTGTTCTGTCGAAAATCAGCTACCAGGAGCTGAGCGACAACTACTACGAGCAGGCGAAGTATCTCCTGGAAGGCGGAGTGGATGTCCTTCTCATCGAGACATCGCAGGACATCCTCGAGGTGAAGGCTGCGGTGGCGGGAATCGAGCGGTTGTTCGCCGAGCTCGGCCACCGCATTCCAATCCAGGCGCAGGTGACGCTCGATGTGAGTGGCCGCATGCTGCTCGGCACAGACATCGCGAGCGCGATGACGACTCTGGAAGCGCTCAAGGTCGACGTGATCGGCCTCAACTGCTCGACCGGCCCTGAGCACATGAGGGAGCCGATCCGCTATCTGTCCGAGCACGCGACGGTTCCGCTGTCGGTAATTCCGAACGCCGGACTTCCGCTCAACACGGGGGTCGGCGAAGCGGTGTATCCGCTCGAGCCACAGCCAATGGCCAAGGCGCTGTCGGAATTCGTGAAGGATTTCGGGGTGCGCATCGTGGGCGGGTGCTGTGGCACTACCCCCGAGCATCTGACCGCAATCGTGGCTGCGGTGAGACAGGTGGAGCGCAGCACCACGCCGCGCTCTCACGGCCAGCACGTTCCGCGCGTCAGCTCGGCCATGCGCGCGATTACGCTGCACCAGGACCCGCCGCCGCTGCTCGTCGGCGAGCGCGTGAACTCGCAGGGCTCGCGCAAGGTGAAGCGCCTGCTCCTTGCCGACGACTACGAGGGAATTCTCGAGGTCGCGCGCGAGCAGGTCGATTCCGGCGCGCACGTGCTCGACGTCTGCGTCGCGCTGACGGAGCGCGGGGACGAAGCGGAGCAGATGTCGAAGGTGGTGAAGCTCCTCTCGATGAGTGTCGAGACCCCTCTCGTTATCGACTCGACCGAGGCGGATGTCATCGAGGCGGCGCTCGAGCACGTTCCCGGCCGCGGCATCGTGAACTCCATCAACATGGAGAACGGACGGAAGCGAATCGACTCGGTAGTTCCGCTGGTGAAGAAGCACGGCGCCGCGGTCATTGCGCTCACGATCGATGAAATCGGGATGGCGAAGACGCGCGAGCGGAAGCTCGAGGTCGCGAAGAAGATCTATGACATCGTCGTCGGCGAGTATGGGCTCGCGCCCGAGGACCTGATCTACGACGCGCTGACTTTCACACTGGCGACCGGCGACGAGGAGTGGATCAACTCGGGGAAGGAGACCGTCGAAGGAATCCGGCTCATCAAGCGCGAGCTTCCCGGAGTGTCGACCATACTTGGCGTGTCGAATGTGAGCTTCGGACTCACGCCGGAAGCACGCGGAGTTCTCAATTCGGTTTTCCTGCACCATTGCGTGCAGGCCGGGCTCGACGCCGCGATCGTCAATCCGGCGCACATCCGCCCGTACGCCGAGATCTCGTCGCACGAGCGGGAGCTCGCGGACAATCTCGTCTTCAACAAATCTCCGGATTCCCTGCAGCGCTTCATCGAGTATTTCGCGAACGTCGGCGGCTCTGGCGCAACCGCCCAGGCGGAAAAGGAAGATCCGACCGCGGGCATGACGGCGGAGCAGAAGATCCACTGGATGATCCTGCACCGGAAAAAAGAGGGAATCGAAGAGCAGCTCGATGCCGCCGGCGTCCGCGAAACGCCGGTGCGGGTTCTCAACGAAGTATTGCTTCCCGCGATGAAGGAAGTCGGCGACAAGTTCGGCGCGGGCGAGCTGATACTTCCGTTCGTGCTTCAGTCGGCGGAAGTGATGAAGAAGGCCGTGAAGCACCTGGAGCAGTTCCTCGAAAAGGCCGAAGGCTACACCAAGGGCAAGGTCGTTCTGGCGACCGTGTACGGCGACGTCCACGACATTGGGAAGTCGCTGGTGAACACGATACTCTCCAACAACGGCTACACCGTCTTCGACCTCGGCAAGCAGGTTCCGGTCAACACCATCCTCGACAAGGCGGTCGAGGTCGGCGCCGACGCGATTGGTCTCAGCGCGCTCCTGGTCTCGACATCGAAGCAGATGCCGCTGTGTGTGCAGGAGCTCGACAAGCGCGGTATCCAGATCCCCGTCCTGATCGGGGGCGCAGCGATCAACCGGCGCTTCGGCCGACGCGCGCTGTTCGTAGAGGGAGAGCGCGCATACGACTCCGGGGTGTTCTACTGCAAGGACGCGTTCGAGGGGCTCGAGACAATGGACGTTCTCCAGGATCCGGAGAAGCGCAAGCTGTTCGTCGTGAAAAACCAGGACGACGCGCGCAGCGACGTGTTTTTGCGCACGACCGTCGGCAAGGACATCAGCGTCGGAGATTCCGGTGGGTCCCGGAGCGATGTCGCCGCGAACAACCCACTGCCCTCTCCGCCGTTCTGGGGCACCCGGGTAGTCCGCGACATACCTCTCGACGAGGTGTTCGCCCTGCTCGACCTCGACGAGCTTTATCGGCTGCAATGGGGAGGGCGCGGTTCGGGCGACCAATACAAGTCCGCGGTCAGGAACGAGTTCGAGCCGACGCTCGAGCGGCTCAAGCGCGATGCGAAGAAAGAGAAGTGGCTCAAGCCCGAGATCGTCTACGGATATTTTCCGGCGCAGTCACAGGGCAATGACGTCATCATCTACGATCCGGCGGCATACTCGAGCGACGGCGGCTCCCTCAGGGAGATCGCGCGCTTCCACTTTCCACGGATGGTGGGCCGCGAGCGGCTTTGTCTCGCCGACTACGTGAGAAGTGTTGACTCCGGTGACGTAGATGTGCTGCCGCTCCAGGTGGTGACTGTCGGCAGCGAAGCGACGAAGCGGTTCGAGGAGCTTCAGGGGAAGAACGAGTACTCCGAAGCCTTCTACTCGCATGGCCTCGCGGTGGAATCAGCGGAAGCCGTCGCCGAGTGGGCGCACCAGAGAATCAAGCGCGAGCTCGGCGTGCCAGGTGGCAAGCGCTACTCGTGGGGATACGGCGCGTGCCCGGATCTCGACGATCACGCGATAGTGTTCAAGCTGCTTCCGGCGGCTGAATCTCTGGGCATGGAGCTGACCGAGGCATTTCAACTTCTCCCGGAACAATCAACGGCGGCGGTTATCATCCACCACCCGGAGGCCAGGTATTACGCCGTGCGCGGAGCGAGCACCGGCGCGGGTGCCGAACCGGAGGCCGCCGTTGCCTGAGAACCCGCTGATTGCGCGGCTCCTCGATCCCCTCCAGGTCATCGTCTGCGATGGCGCGATGGGCACCATGCTCTACAACAAGGGCGTGTTCATCAACCAGTGCTACGACGAGCTGAATCTTCGCGCGCCCGATCTGATCCGCGACGTGCATGAGCAGTACCGGAAAGCGGGAGCGGAGCTTCTGGAGACCAACACTTTCGGCGCCAACCGCATCAAGCTTGCGCAGTACGGTCTCGAGGCGCAGGTAAAGGCGATCAACGTTGCCGCGGCGAGAATCGCGCGCGAGACCGCTGAGGATGATCTCCTCGTCGCCGGCGCCGTCGGTCCACTCGGCGTCCGTCTCGAGCCGCTCGGACCAACGAGTCTCGACGAAGCGC
>JBDSRC010000038.1:0-2787 GCA_039929505.1 Gemmatimonadaceae bacterium | reverse complement strand
TCGACACCTGCGGGACCGGCGGCGGCTCGGTGGCGACTTTCAACATCTCAACCGCCGCCGCGATCGTGGCAGCAGGTGCGGGAGTGCGGATCGCCAAGCACGGCAACAGATCGTTCACCTCGAGGTGTGGCAGCGCGGATGTGCTGGAAGCGCTTGGAGTCACAATCGACGTCCCCGTCCCCGTGATGGAGCGGTCGCTCGCGGAGCTGGGAATCGTCTTCATGTTCGCACCGCTCATGCACCCGGCGATGCGTCACGTCGGACCGGTGCGTCGTGAGCTGGGGATTCCAACCGTAATGAACATCGTGGGGCCACTGGCGAATCCTGCCCGGGCAGGGAGGCAGGTCGTAGGGGTCGCTGACCTCGACCGGGCTCCGATTCTCGCCGGCGCATTGTACGAGCTTGGAACACAGCACGCCCTGGTGGTTCACGGCGAGCCTGGGCTCGATGAGGTTTCCCCCCTCGGTCCAACCCACGTGATAGAAGTGCGGAGCGGTGCAATGACTCGCTGGACGATAAATCCCGAAGACTTCGGCTTCCGAAACATCGCTCGCGCAGATCTGGCGGGGAGCGAGCCGGCCGAGAATGCGCGCATCATTACCGACGTGCTTGCGGGGGCTGGCAGTGAAGGCGCGCGGGCCGCGGTTGTGCTCAACGCAGCGGCGGCGGTCTACGTGAGCGGGCGGGTTAGCGACTACGAGTCGGCGCTTGCCGCAGCGACCAAATCGCTTGATTCGGGCAGCGCGCGCGGGGTACTGGAAAGCTTGAGGCGTGCCAACTCAAGGCGCACCGGGATAACCACTTAGGTCCAGCGCGTTTAGAACCTTCGCAGCACGCCTACCACGATTCCCTGAATCGAGATGTCGTTCTCGTGGACGTATATCGGGCTCATGGCTTCGTTGGCCGGCTGGAGCCGGATGCGTCCGTCCCGCTCCCGATAAAACTTCTTGACGGTGGCCGACGTCCCATCGATCAGCGCGATCACCATTTCACCGTTATCGGCGGAGTGCTTTTCGTTGACGATGACGAAGTCTCCGTCGCGGATCTGCTCGTCGATCATCGAGTTGCCGCGGACGCGAAGGACATAGTGATTGCCTCCCCGCCGGACGAAATCCTCAGGAACCCCGATCGATTCAGGCATTTGAATGGCTTCGATCGGAAGGCCGGCGGCAACGGTACCGAGCAGGGGAAGGGACATCGCCCGCGGGGTCACGGTCGAGGGAAGCACCTCGATTCCGCGACTCTCATTGTACGCGCGCTTGATGTAGCCTTTGCGCTCGAGATTGGTGAGGTGTTCGTGCACCGTCGCAAGCGAGTTATAGTTAAACTGCGCGGCGATCTCCTCGAAGCTCGGCGCGTAACCCCGTTCTCCCGAATAGCTATCCAGATAGGTTAGAATCTCGCGTTGGCGTTTTGTGAGCGACATCTCTATTCCCCGGCTGGCTTGAGAAGTATTTCACTAGGGCTACCGAACATTTGCCGAATTCCTACGTTAGCCGAAGATCGACCGAAGCGCAAGCATTTTCTGACTGGGAGCCCCCAACCGGGACACTCGGGGAGCTTGTAGCGTCGGCTCAGGCCCGCGCGAATGCTTTGAGGGGCCGGGCTGCTGAGCTTGGCCGGGCTGCGGCGGCGGTGACGGTTAGTACTGGTTTTCGCGCGGCACTAGTGAAGTCGAAGGTGGGAATAATCGCAGAGGTAAAGAGAGCTTCGCCTTCCCGCGGCTCGATCAACCCGGGACTACGTGCTTCGGATCAGGCGCAGTCGTACGAGCGTGGGGGAGCGGTCGCCATTTCGGTTCTGACCGAAGGCACCCGCTTTGGCGGTACAAACGAGGATCTCTCCGCGGCCCGTTCAAGCGTGCAGATCCCCATTCTCCGAAAGGACTTTCACGTCGATCCGGTGCAACTGTTGGAGGCCCGGTCGCTCGGCGCCTCGGCCGCTCTGGTGATCGTTCGCGCGGTTCCTCCGGCGCGACTGGCTGAGCTACTCGAGACTGCGCGCGACATCGGGCTTGAAACGCTCGTCGAGATTCGAAATGAGGCCGAGCTGGAGCTCTCCCTTTCGCTTGGCGCCGAGTTGATCGGTGTCAATAATCGGGATCTCGAAACGCTCTCCGTCGATCTCTCAACCATGGATCGCGTCCTGCATCTCATTCCGCGGTCGTGTGTGGCCGTGGCCGAGAGCGGGATCGTTACGCGAGCGCACATCGAGCGTGCCGCATCGTGCGGAGCAGACGCGGTGTTGATTGGCGGTGCACTGTCCGCTTCCGATTCTCCAGAGGAAGCGCTCCGGTCCTTGACCGGCGTGACGCGAGTAACGAATGCTCGCAAAAATTAAGTTCTGCGGACTTACAAGGGCCGGGGACGCCGCTTATGCGGCGGAGCTCGGCGCGGGCTTCATCGGAGTGATATTCGCGGAGAGCCCGCGCCGACTCGCGCCCGCGGCGGCAAAGAAAGTTCTGGCTGAAGCAGGACTGACGGCCAGGTCGGTCGGTGTCTTCGGCACCAACGCGCCCGACGACATTGCGAAGGTCGTCGACGAAGTGGGGCTGGACGTCGTTCAATTGCACGCCGATCCCACCGGGGCTGACGTGATCGCGGTGAGGGAACGCTTCAAGGGGGAAATCTGGGCCGCTGTCAGAATTGGCGATGCCCACATGCCGGAAGAAGCCGGGATTCTGCTCGAGGAGGCTGACGCCGTCGTCCTCGACGCCAGAGCACAGCACGTCCTGGGGGGAACCGGACAGGCGCTCCCGTGGACCGAGCTGGCTGCGGACCTCGCCCG
>JBDSRC010000037.1:0-6902 GCA_039929505.1 Gemmatimonadaceae bacterium | reverse complement strand
TCCACGTGCTGGTGAACGTGGGAATGACGCTCAACCTGATGCCGATCACCGGAATTCCGCTGCCGTTCTTCAGCTACGGCGGGTCGTTCATGCTCGCGTGCTGGCTGGCGGTGGGGATCCTCATGCGCATCTCCGGGGAAGGACGGGGGAGCGCGCTTTCGCTACGAAGATAGGAGGCGGCCGCACTGCGCTCTCGTTTGAGCAAAAGCAAACTGCGGAGGGGAACGGGTGCGAGGTGAGAGTAGCGTAGGTGACAGGGAATTAGTTCACAACCTCGCGATTCATCCCGCGCCATCACAGAAACTGCGCACCCGTCGGCCGGTGAGCAGGATAAGTCCGGAGGTAGTGACCTAATTACCTACGAACTATGCTCTCTCCCACCTCGTACCCGTTCCCCTCCGCAGTTGCAGTTCCCAGCGCGAGGTATCATCTCGTCGGAGCTCCACGCACTCCGATCCTCTTATGCGGGGTTTACCTCTGCGGTAGATTGCCACATGGCTTGGTTCAAGAAAGAGAAAAAGCCCCGCCTCCCCCGGCGTGAGAAGCACGAGATCCCGCCCGATGCGTGGGAGAAGTGCGACGCCTGCAGTCACACGGATCTCCGCGAGAAGTTCGTGCGGAATCTCAACGTCTGCCCCAGCTGCGGGTTTCACCGCCGCATTCGCGCCAGCGAGTATGCCGCGATCCTGCTCGACGAAGGCACGATCGAGGAAACGGAGCTCGACATCCGCTCCACCGACCCCCTCAAGTTCCCGGACTACGAAGCGCGCCTGAAAAAGGCGACCGCCAATGCCGGTGAAGGCGACGCGATACTCACCTTCACGGGACAACTTGGCGGAATGCCGGTGTGTCTGGCGGTGATGGACTTCGCGTTCATGGGCGGCTCCATGGGCTCGGTCGTGGGCGAGAAGATCGCCCGCCTCGGCCAGCGCTCGCTCGAGCGCAAGTTTCCCCTCATCATCATCTCCGCCTCAGGGGGCGCGCGCATGCAGGAAGGCGTGCTGTCCCTCATGCAGATGGCAAAAGCAGCGGCGATACTTTCCCAGCTCTCGGAGCGGCGAATTCCGTACGTCTCGATCCTCACGAACCCGACCACCGGCGGTGTGAGCGCGAGCTTCTCCATGCTCGGCGATGCGATTCTGGCCGAGCCGGGCGCGGTGATCGGATTCGCGGGGCCGCGCGTGATCAAGCAGACGATCGGGCAGGATCTCCCGGAAGGATTTCAGACCGCCGAGTTCCTGCTCGAGCATGGGATTGTCGACAGCGTCGTCCCGCGGAGCGATCTCAAGCGCACGGTCGGACAGCTGCTGCGGCACATGAGCGGGAAACCAGCGTCGGCAGGGTGGACGACGTCCTGACGCCATACGGCGAAGCGATCAAGGCGCTTTTCGCCCGCACCACCAACGACACAAAGCCCGGTCTGGAGCGGACTCTCGCGCTTCTCGCGATGATGGACTCGCCCCACGAAGATCTCCGCTCAATTCACGTCGCCGGCACGAATGGAAAGGGAAGCGTGGTCGCAACGGCGGACGCGCTGCTCCGTGCGACCGGATTGCGGGTCGGGCGTTACACCTCTCCTCACCTCATCGATTTCCGCGAGAGAATCACGGTCAACGGCGCGCCGATTCCCGAGGAGAACGTTCTCGCGTTTCTGGAGCGGTATACGCCCGCCGCCGAGAAGCTTGGTGCGACGTTCTTCGAGCTCACAACGGCGCTGGCGTTCGACTGGTTCATCGAACAGGAAGTCGACATCGCGGTTGTCGAGACTGGGCTCGGTGGCCGTCTCGATTCGACGAACGTTCTGTCGCCGGAGGTGGCGGTAGTAACCTCGATCGCCATGGATCACGCCGATCTCCTTGGATCGACGCTGCCGGAGATTGCGCGCGAAAAGGCGGGAATCTTCAAGAGGGGTATACCGGCGGTGATCGGTGAGCCCAGAGGCGAGATTCAGGTTCTTCTCGCGCGGGCCGCGCGAGATGCTGGAGCCGAGCCTGTGATAGTCGTTGACGATGCCTACCAAATCGGTGAGATCAACATCTCGGCTGCTGGGACAGCGTTCAGCGTGAGCCACAAGGGCAAGGATGCGTCAATCACCACACCGCTCATTGGCCGGCACCAGGCACGGAACACCTCTCTCGCAATTGCAGCCGTCAACGCGCTCGGCGATGCCTACCGCGTGGACCTTGCATTCGTGTCCGAGGCGCTCAAGAGCCTGTTCCTCCCCGGGCGCTTTCAACGCTGGCGAAGTTTCATCTTCGACGTCGCGCACAATCCCGCGGGTATGGAGACCGTCGCCGATTCCCTCCGCGCAATCGGCGCGCCTTCTCCGCGCACGGCGGTGGTCGCTATTCTCGCTGACAAGAGCTGGGAACCAATGATTCTCGCATTGGCGACGGGTGTCGATCGATTCGTGTTCACGAACGCCCCCTCCGCTCCCGCAAATCGCGTTTGGGACGCGTCGGAGGCATACGAATTCGCCCGCGACGAGGGGTTAGTGAGTGAGCTCGAGCCCGATCTTGGCGCGGCGCTCGCGCGGGCCGAGCAGCATGGCGGCACCGTCCTGATTACCGGGTCGTTTCATACCGTCGGTGACGCGATGTCGCGCTTGCAGGTGTCTCCATTCGCCGCGTAGCTTTCCTTGATGTCACAGGGAGCTTTACCCGGTTTTCGTGATTTCTATCCTGACCAGCTCGCGACGCGGAATTACCTGATAGGAGTCTGGCGGGATGTCGTGCGCCGTTACGGATTCGTCGAGTACGACGGTCCGCCGCTCGAGCCCCTCGAGCTGTACACACGGAAGAGCGGCGAGGAAATCGTCGGACAGCTCTATTCGTTCACGGACAAGGGCGGACGCGAAGTCGCGCTGCGACCCGAAATGACGCCCACCCTCGCCCGCATGGTAGCGGCAAAAGCCAGCGCTCTTCGCAAGCCAATCCGCTGGTTCTCGGTGCCGCAGCTGTTCCGGTACGAGCGGCAGCAGCGCGGACGGCTCCGGGAGCACTTCCAGCTCAACGTAGACATCATCGGAGAAGCTTCGGTCGCCGCCGATGCGGAGCTGCTGGCGGTGGCAATCGATGTCATGCGCGCCGTCGGACTGACTTCGGTCGACGTCCGCGCCAGAGTCTCCGATCGCCGGCTTCTGACGGCGATACTCACTCACGTCGGCGTCCCAAACGAGTCGCTGGCGGCGGTGTTCGGGGCAATCGACAAGGCTGGACGCGAGCCGCGCGAAGTCACCCTCGAGAAAATCGCGAAAATCATCGGTGACAAGGCAACCAACCACGCTATCGAGAGAGTGCTCGCCAGCGCGCACGACTTGGAGGCGCTGGCGAGTCAGTTCGGGCATGTTCCGGAGATAGCCGGCCAATTCGCCGAGATGCGGGAGTACCTGCGCTTTCTTGGCGCCCTTGGTGTCGGCGACTGGATCGACTTTGATCTCTCGATTGTGCGCGGGCTCGCTTACTATACGGGAAAGGTCTTCGAGCTCTTCGACGCGAAAGGCGAGCTGCGGGCGATCTGTGGCGGAGGGCGCTACGACGACCTGCTCTCAACCATTGGCGATGTAGACATGCCCGCGCTCGGATTTGGAATGGGAGATGTTGTCCTTTCCGATCTGTTGCGCACGCGAAATCTGCTCCCGGAACCCATGCTGGCGACGGAGTATTGGGTGGCGGGCGACGACGAATCGCTGCTGCCCGAGGTCATGACGGTTGCGGGACGCCTGCGCGCAAAGAACAAGAGTGTCGAGTACGCGCTCAAGCCTCAGACGCTGGCCCGGCAGCTCAAGACTGCGTCGAGCGCCGGGGTGAGAGCGGTTGTGCTCGTGCGTCGCGATGATTTTCAAAAGGGAACGGTAACCGTGAAGACGCTCGCCGATGGATCGGAGCACAGCGTCGCACTCGACGGATTTCTTGAATCTCTCTAACGGGAACAATGGCTGACGATAAGAAGCTCACCCAGCGCGCGGAAGATTTCAGTGCGTGGTACAACGAAGTCGTCCTCAAGAGCGAGCTGGCCGACTATTCTCCCGTGCGCGGCTGCATGGTAATCAGGCCGCGAGGCTACGGCATCTGGGAGCGGATGCAGCAGCAGCTCGACACGATGTTCAAGGAAACGGGCCATGAGAACGCCTATTTCCCGCTGTTCATTCCCGAGAGCTTCCTCAAGAAGGAGGCGGAGCACGTCGAAGGCTTCGCGCCCGAGACCGCCGTGGTCACTCACGGAGGAGGCAAGAAGCTCGAGGAGCCGCTGATCGTGCGTCCGACTTCGGAGACGATCATCTACGCCATGTACGCGAAGTGGGTGCAGAGTTACCGCGACCTGCCGATCCTGATCAATCAATGGGCGAACGTCGTGCGCTGGGAGATGCGCACACGGCTCTTTTTGCGCACGCTCGAGTTCCTCTGGCAGGAAGGCCACACCGCACACGCGACCGCGGACGAAGCCGAGGAAGAAGCGCGGAAGATGCTGGGCGTGTACCGCGACTTCATGGAAGGTTACATGGCGATGCCGGTCGTTACGGGAATCAAGACCGACGCCGAGCGGTTCGCCGGAGCCGTTCGTACGTACACGCTCGAAGCGATGATGCAGGACAACAAGGCGTTGCAGTCGGGCACATCCCACAACCTCGGCCAGAACTTCGCCAGGGCGTTCGACCTCAAGTTCCAGACCGAGGAAGGCGGGGTCGACTTTGCATGGAACACAAGCTGGGGTGTCTCGACGCGGATGATCGGCGGGCTCGTGATGACCCATGGCGACGACAAGGGGCTCAGGATTCCTCCACTCCTCGCTCCGGTGGAGATAGTGATCGTCCCGATCTGGCGGTCCGACGAGGACAAGGGCCGCGTTCGCGCGGCGGCGGCGCTGATCAAGGAGAGCCTCATCGCGTGGGAGCGTCGCTCTCCCGGGCGCCTGCGCGTGCACGTCGACAATCGGGAGGGAATCAAGCCTGGCGCCAAGTACTACGAGTGGGAGCTGCGCGGAATTCCTCTCCGGCTCGAGATCGGCCCGCGCGATCTCGACCAGAATCAGGCGATCATGGTGAGACGGGATACGGGCGAAAAGCGCCCGGTCAACCTCGACTCGGTTGGCGAGGATTGCGCCGAGATGCTGCACCTCATTCAGGAGTCCATGCTCATTGACGCACGGGAGCGGCGTGAACACCACAGCATCCGCGGCGGAATCACGTACGACCGGTTCCGTGAGGTGATGGAAGGCGAGGGCGGTTTCGTCTACGCCGGCTGGTGTGGTGACGCCGCGTGTGAAGCAGCGATCAAGGAAGAAACGAAAGCGACGATACGCTGCCTTCCCGACGAAGAGTTTCGGTCGGCCGAGCCGCCGACGAGCTGTCTCAAGTGCGGACGCGATTCCACGGCCGAGGCGCTGTGGGCAAAGGCATATTGACCAGGGAGCGTAAGGCGGCGCCGGAGTCGCGGGAGCTCGACGTGCCGGACACCGGTTTTCCGCGCGATGCTGGCGGTCTCCGTTGCGAGGGTGTGCGACTGGCGGTGATAGCAGCGGAAGTAGGCACTCCCGCTTACGTCTACAGCTCCGCCGCCGTTCGCGAGCAGTACTCGCGCCTCAGAGAGGCGGTCGGTTCGATGGACGCCCGCCTCCACTACAGCGTGAAAGCGAACTCGAGCATCGCTCTGCTCCGCCTGCTGCGCGACCTGGGTGCCGGACTCGACATCGTGTCGGGCGGCGAGCTGTTTCGCGCGCTCATGGCCGGGTTCACGGGCGCCGACATCGTCTTCAGTGGCGTCGGCAAGACCGAGCGCGAGATGGAGGAAGCTCTTCGCGCCGAGGTTCTCCTCTTCAACGTGGAGTCCGAGGAAGAGCTCCGCGTTCTCGACAAGGTCGCCGGTCGACTGGGCGTGAAGGCCCGTACCGCGCTGAGGGTGAATCCGGAGGTACTCGTCGATACACCGCACCCGTACACGCGTACGGGTGAGAAGGGAATGAAGTTTGGAATTCCGTTCGATGAGGCGCTTGCCGTCGGCAAGGTCGCGGTGTCGCTGCCCAACATCCAGCTCCTCGGCCTCGACATGCACGTGGGGTCGCAGATCTCGCAGTTCGCGCCGTACGAGGTCGGACTCCAGCGGCTGCTGCACCTGCGGCGCGAGATCGAGCGCGAGACGAAGGTCAAGCTGGAGTACCTGGACATCGGCGGTGGTCTCGCCGTCACCTACGACGCTGAGCGCACGGTGGATGTCGCGCACTTCGGAGAGGTGATCAGCGCGCTGGTCGGCGGCTCCGGCCTCAAGATCATTTTCGAGCCGGGACGCTTTCTGGTGGGGAACGCGGGCGTTCTCGTGACGCGCGTTCTGTACCGCAAGCGGAGCGGTGGCAAGGAGTTCATCATCACCGACGCGGGGATGACTGATCTGCTGCGTCCATCGCACTACAATGCCTTTCACCGGATCGAGGCGCTTAATCCAACGGGGCGGACGACGGTCGCTGACGTGGTCGGACCCGTGTGCGAGAGCGGTGACTTCCTCGCGCTGGACCGGCAGATCGATGATGCGCAGCCGGGGAATCTTCTCGCGGTGAAATCGACGGGTGCGTACGGATTCGTGATGGCCTCGAATTACAATTCGCGCCCGCGACCCGTCGAGGTGCTTGTAGATGGAGACCGGTTTGGCGTGATTACGAAGCGCGAGACTTACGAGGATCTCGTCCGCAACGAGAATGCCGAGCCGGAATGGAGGTACGTGTAGTGCGCATCGGAGTGATGTCGGACACCCATGACAGGGTACCCGCGATTACGAATCTGCTGGAGCGCCTCAGCGACAAGGGCGTCAGCATCGTGATGCACGCCGGCGACTACTGCTCTCCCTTCAGCCTGGCTCCGTTTCACGAGAGAGGCATGGCGCTGCTCGGCGTCTTCGGGCGCAATGACGGCG
>JBDSRC010000036.1:0-5112 GCA_039929505.1 Gemmatimonadaceae bacterium | reverse complement strand
TCCGACCCGACCTCGAGATCGAAGACATCGAGATCGGCGAACTGCTTGAAGAGATTTGCCTTTCCTTCCATCACCGGCTTGCCGGCGAGCGCTCCGATGTTGCCGAGTCCGAGCACGGCGGTGCCGTTTGTAACTACCGCGACGAGATTACCCTTGGCCGTGTACTTGTAAACGTCCTCCGGATTGGCCTTGATCTCGAGGCAGGGAAGGGCGACGCCCGGAGAGTACGCTAGCGCGAGGTCGCGCTGATTGTTGAGCGGCTTGGTCGGCACGACCGCGATTTTTCCGGGCCGTCCCTGAGAGTGGTATTCGAGCGCATCTTCTGGCTTCATTGACTTGGAAAAATGGGTGGGGCTCAGGCTTAGTGCTACCCTGAAGAACGATTTGCTCGCCTTGAGAGCTGGCACCCGCTACACTTCTGGTATCATGACCATCGAGAGCAACGGTCGGGTGATTTCTGCACTCTGGCGGCGGACGATTTATTTTCTCGCCGCCGCTCAGTTGTTGCTGGCCATTGGCCCTATGATGGAAGGGCAACTGGGCGCGAACGCCGACTCGCATGTCGAGGCCGGCGGTACGAGCGCGCACCATGCCCACAACGCGGCGGACTGTGTCGCGTGCGTCGCACGCGGTCTTTTGGCCAGGGCAAGCCACTCGGGCCAACCCGCCATACAAACGCTTCAGTCGGTCCTCCCCGGACTTTCTGAGCGGGACGAGCATCTCGACTTCCTGCGAGGGTCGAATTCGCGGTCCCGCGCCCCGCCGCTCAGACAGGCGTAGCACGCTTATCCGCCACTGCTCCTCCAGAGAGCAGTGACGCGCCCCGTTCGCCGGACGAGACCGTTCCGGCGAGTGATGTCTGAAATCAAAAAAAAGGATTCTTCATATGAGAGGATGCGTCATCCTTTGCGCGCTCGGCATTTCCCTGCCGGCTTTCGCACAGGCACAAGTCAACCCGCCGAAACCCAGGCAGGACTCAGTCGCACGTTCAGATAGCATCGCCCGTGCAGATTCGCTGGCGCTCCTTCAGCTGCTGGAAAAAGAGCTTGGCCAGGCCTCCGCGGACAGCAGCGGACCAGCCACGGCGCAAGCGCCGCGCGCGACTGGCGGTTACATGAATATCGGGTTCGTCGCACTCGTCGATGCCGGCTGGTCGACGGAGGCAGACGTACCTTCGCTCCAGCGTGGCGATCACGATCCCCGGGTACGCGGCTTCACCATTCCCAACACCGAGCTCACGCTCGACGGCGCGGTGGATCCGTATTTCAAGGGCTTCGCCAGCATCGTCTTCAAGCTCGACGAGAATGGGGAGACAGGGGTCGAGCTCGAGGAGGCGTATGTCCTCACCACCTCGCTGCCCGCGAATCTGCAGCTCAAGGCTGGGCAGTTCTTCACGGAGTTCGGTCGCCAGAACCCCCAGCATCCCCACTCGTGGGCGTTTGTCGACCAACCGCTCGTCCTCAATCGGATGTTCGGTCCTGAAGGCCTTCGCAGCCAGGGGATCAGGTTATCATGGCTTCTTCCGACCCCGTTCTATTCGGAAGCGCTGCTCAGCGTCGTCAACGCAACAGGCGGGACGACATCGAGCTTCCGCTCGGAGGAGTCGCCGGAGATTCACGGTGGCGTGATCGATGCGCGCGTCGTGGAAGGCTTTTCGGACCTGCTCCTGGCGCCTCGTCTCGCCTTCTCGGTCGATGTCACCGAGACCCAAACGCTGCTCCTCGGCGCGTCGGGGGCATTCGGCCCGAATAATTCTGGACCTTCCGCTCGGACTCGCGTGTACGGTGTAGATGGGTATTGGAAATGGAAGCCCGCGGCGGCGCAGGCCGGTTTCCCGTTCCTGTCCGTGCAGAGCGAGGCGCTGTTCCGGGGGTACGAAGCTCCGCAGCGCCTCTCGGTCGACGACCCGGCGGTCACGTTGCCGAACGAGACCCTGAAGGATCGCGGAGTCTACGCTCAGGTGCTGTGGGGAATCCAACCGCGCATCGTAGCGGGGCTGCGAGGCGATTTCGCTACGGGCGATGATGCCGCATTCGCGTCTGAGCTGCGCCGCGATCGGTTCCGCGTATCCCCGAACTTCACGTGGTATCCAACGGAGTTCTCGAAATTCCGGGTGCAGTACAACTACGACGACCGCGATGGCATTGGCACCGATCACTCGCTGTGGTTTCAGTTCGAGTTCCTGCTCGGCGCGCATGCGGCTCACAAATTCTAAGGTGGAAAACAAAATGAAATCAATGAATCTCAAGGCTGCCGGTCTGGCGCTGATTGTGGCCGCGGCCACCGGGACGTCGGCGTCCGCGCAGCTGCGCGTCGTCGCAACCACACCCGACCTCGCTGCAGTGGCGAGGGATATCGGCGGCAATCTCGTGAGTGTCAACGCGCTGGCCAAGCCGACCGAGGATCCGCATTACGTCGATGCGAAGCCGAGCCACATCGTGACGCTCAACCGCGCCGATGCACTCATCGAGGGCGGGGCGGAGCTGGAGTTCGGGTGGTTGTCACCACTGCTGGAGAACTCGCGCAATGCGAAGATCGCCGTTGGCGCGCCCGGCAGAATCGTCGCATCGGAAGGTATCAGGATGCTCGAAATCCCCACGAGCTTCGATCGCTCGAAGGGGGATGTCCACTCGCAGGGCAACCCGCACTTTCTGATCGATCCGGTGAACGCAAAAATCATTGCCGCGAACGTCGCCAATCACTTCGCGCAGGTTGACCGGAAGAACGCGGTGGTCTACAGGAGCAACCTGGCGAAGTTCAATGCTCGAATCGATGCGAAGCTGGCGGGCTGGCAACAGCAGCTGGCCCCATATCGGGGTGCGAAGATCGTGACGTATCACCGGGATTTCGTCTATCTCGCGGGCCGGTTCGGCCTGATAGTTGTCGAAACGCTCGAGCCCAAACCAGGAATTGCGCCATCGCCGGCGCATCTAGCGAGGGTGATCGGCAGGATGAAAGCGGAAAATGCGCGCGTGATACTCGTGCAGCCCTTCCAGAAGCGAAAAACCGCCGAGACGGTTGCACGCCAGGCTGGCGCGGTGGTGCTGGATATTCCCCAGCAGCCGGGGGGGCGTCCCAACACGACTTCGTATTTCGATACGATGGACTACATAGTCACTTCACTCGCGGCGGCGTTCAGGACTCAGAAATGAGCGCGGATCTCCAGGTTGTTTGGGAGGTGATGAAATGGCCGCTCGCGGCGTGTCTGCTGTTTCCACCGCTATTGGTATATCTCGGCCTCCACGTCGTGAAACGCGAAGTGATCTTCGTGGACCTGGCTCTCGCGCAGGTGGCGACACTCGGCACCTGCGTTGCGCTGCTGATGGGATACCACTTCGATGACCGCCTCACGTTCTGGATTTCGCTCGGTGTGACATTCATTGGGGCGGCGTTCTTCAGCTGGTCGCGGAGCACCGAAAAAGGGCCAGTGCCCCAGGAAGCGATCATCGGCATCACCTTCGTCGTAGCAGCGGCGGGAGTGATTTTGTTGCTCAGCCGCGTGGCTGGCGGAAAGGAAGAGCTGGAGCATCTGCTGACGGGCGACATTCTCAACGTGACGAAGGGCGAGATCGGCGAGCGTTTGCTGATATTCGCCGGGCTTGGCGCGTTCTACGCCCGCTTTCACAAGCGCTTCGTCCTGATCTCATCCGATCCGGATAAAGCGTTCGCGGAAGGAGTGCAAGTTCGTTTCTGGGACTTCCTCTTTTACGCTGCCTTCGCGCTGGTAGTGGTGAGTTTCGTGCGCCTGGCGGGGGTGTTGCTGACGTTCGCGTATTTGATTGTGCCGGCAGTTTGCGGAACGCTGCTCGCCCGGGACTGGATGAAGCGTCTCACGATAGGATGCGCAGTCGCCACGCTGGCAAGCCTGCTCGGATTGTGGGCATCCTATCGGCTGGATCTGCCGACTGGAGCAGCGATTGTATGCGCGTCAGGGCTAATGCTGGTGATCGTAAGCATTTTTCGAGGGCGCGGCCCGCGCGCGGCACTCTGATTTTCCTGGTGGCTGTGTGACGAACGCAGCGAGCTGATTGACGATCAGCGCGCTGCGCGCAGCCACTCTGCCGGATCCACCGCCGGCCCGCCGCGCCTGATCTCGAAGTGCAGATGTGCTCCGAGCCCGGGATCAGTCATCCCGACCGTGCCCAGCGTCTGGCCCTTTATGACTCTCGTTCCCTTCTGGACGTCGATGCTGTTGAGCGAGCCATAGACGGAATAGTCACCCCCGCCGTGCTCGAGAATCACGGTCTTCCCGTACGTGCCCATCTGTCCGGCGTACGCGACCTGACCCGCCGACACCGACTTGACGGGCGTGCCAACCGCCGCCGTGATGCCGATTCCGTTCCAGCGAGTTGTAGTGTTGTTGGGATTGACGAATCGGCCGAAGCGATAGAGGAACGCGCCGTCCACCGGCCAGTCGAGTCGGCCGAGATCGGAAGTGCGTATCGAGCTCGGCCTGACAGCCGGTGCTCCACCAGGTCCGGTGGGGCGGCGCCTCGCGCTCTCGAGCGACGCAATCACGTTGTTCAATCGCGCTTCGCTCTTCTCAAGCTCGGCGAGCCGGGCCTTCGTGCGCTTCGCGTCTTGCTGAACTCGCGCCAGCGTTCGGGTCTGCTGCTTCTCCAGCTCGACGAGCCGCGCTGCCTCGCGCGTCTTGTCGGAACGGTTCTCCACGATTCCGGTCTGAAGCCGGACGAGCTGGCCGTGCTGGGCTTCGATGCGATCCTGCAGCTCTTCCAGCCGCTCGACCATGCCCTTGTCCCTCAAGGTCAGCAGATGCAGGTACTTGTAGCGGGCGACGAGCTCTCCCACCGAGTGCGCCGAGAACAGCACTTCGACGGAGTAGAGCGGGCCCCGCTTGTAAATCTCCACCAGCCGGCGCTGAAGTCCGACGCGCTTGGCAATCGCTTCCTGCTCGGCGCGGGCAAGATCTGTCGTCGTGTTCGCAACCTCTGAGGTGATCGCTACGAGCTGCTGGTCGAGGGACTTGACCATCCGGGCGGTGGCGTCGTACTGCTTGTCGATCAGGGTGACTTCGTCGGTAAGCTCATGGGCGGTGTTCTGAAGGCCGCTCATCTTCCGCTCGAGCTCGTCGCGCTCGGCGCGGATGCGCAG
>JBDSRC010000035.1:0-6430 GCA_039929505.1 Gemmatimonadaceae bacterium | reverse complement strand
GCTGCTCGAACCGGTCGACGAACGCCGACAAGCGCTCGGTGGTGAACTCGCCACGCATCATCCCGAGCACTCCGATCGCGTCTTCGATCACGGGTGGCTCGCCTTCGACTTCCACGAGGATGTCCATACGCGGATACACCTCGAAGCGCACCGTTGCCGCGCCCAAGCGGTACTGCATGACCTGCCGGTCAATCTCGCGCGTTACGACGTAACCGAGCTTTTCCAGGATGCCCGAAAGACCCGCGGAATCCTCGACCACGGTCGAGATCTCCTCGCGAACCTTGTACTCGCCCGCCGAATCGGTGGGCCCCTTCCAGTCAACATGTGTTCTGACCGTCTCGCGCGATTCGTAGCGGCGGACCCTCAGGACCTCGTCGCGTTGCGCCAGCTCGCGCGCGGGAAGGTCGTAGCGCTTGTCGGACAGCCGGCCGTCGAAAGTCAGCTCCGCTCCGGCGGCTTCAATCCTTTTCCGCCTCAGATCGAGGTCGTCTACCACCGCCTTCAGCTCGACTTCAAACACCGAGAATCGTCTCCAGAACCTTGGCCGTGTCCGCGAGCGACGGAAACACCGCATACGGCGCGTGCTTTTCCAGATCGGTCACGGAATAGTGCCCGCTCGCGACGCCGATCGCGCGTGCGCCCAGCTCGCGGCCGCACTCGATGTCAGCCGGGGTATCGCCAATCACCACGACCTTCTCCCCAGCGACCGGGATGCCCAGCGTCTCGCCGAATCTCCGTTGCGCGATCGCGGGCAGCTGGGGCCTGTGCTCGTGATCGGAGCCAAACGCGTTGACGCGAAAACGGTCGGGGTCGATTCCAGCGGCGCTGAGCTTCGCCCGCGCGCCAGTTTCGACGTTGCCGGTCAGCAGGCCGAGCACGACCTCGTCGCGCGCTTCGAGCGCATCCAGAATCTCCACCACTCCCTCGAGCGGGCGGACGTTGAACTTCCGGCTCTCGATGCTCTCCCTGAGTCCGTCGAGGTAGCGATCAATAAGCGTTGTCATCCGCGAATCGATGTGCTCGTCGGTGTGTCCCTCGAGGCGCATGACATCGCGCACGATCTGCTTGTCGGTTTTTCCGTCGTACCGGTACGCGGGATCTCCGGCCGACCCGAAAATCTCGGTCAACGCCAGCTGCATGGACGCCCGGCCGACTCCACCGCTATTGAGCAGGGTTCCATCGATGTCGAACAAAACGAGTCTCATGGTCTGATAAAGAGGGCCATTCTCATGTTCTGGTGAGGAATACGCCAGCCACGATCGTCCCCGCGCCGACGGCCTGAAACACCGTCGGCGTCTCGTTGAGAAACGCCCACGCTACGAGCAGGGCAATTATCGGCTGCAGGTTGGCGTACACCGCCGTGCGCGTCGGACCGAGCACCCGCAGCCCGCGATACCAGAACAGATACGCGATCCCCATCGACACGACGCTCGCATATAAGAGTGCGAGCCATCCGCTCAGCCTCACCGCCGCCCAATCCGTGGCAAGCAGCGCGGGTGTGGACGCGATAAGCAGTGGGATCGCGCCGCCCACCATGGTTATCGCCGAAAGCTGCACCACGTCGATTCTCTTCGTGAATGGCTGAAGCAGGATCGTGTAGACGGTCCAACAGAGCACTCCGCCGAAAACCAGGAGCGATCCCAACAGCGTCGCACCACCGTTCGAGGATCCCGCGCTACCGATGATCACGAGCGCGACACCAGCAACCGAGAGACCGATCCCCACCAGCGTGAGGCGTCGCACGCGCTCCAGCCCTTTCCATCGGGCGAACAACGCGATGAACGCCGGAGCCGAGCCGACGATGAGAGCGGCGTTTCCTGCCCGCGTCCGCGCCACGCCGTGCACGAAGAACAGCTGATAGAGCCCATTTCCGATAACGCCCAGAGCCAGAAGGACGAGCACATCGCGCCGCGCGAGCTGCGGGCGCGCTCCGGCGAAGGCGACCCCGATCAGAAAGAGGGCGGCCAACCCGACGCGCAATCCGGTCAGCGCCGGCGGACTGAACGAAAGCGTCGCGAACTTGATGACGCTGAAATTGATTCCCCAGATCACCGCCATCGTGAACAACAGGACATCGGTGGTGCCGAAAGCGGGGCGAGCTTGCACTGCGGTATCCGTCATCGTCGAAAGCTAGCCGCCACCGGCGCGGCGCGGCTACTTTGCCTGATGCACATCTCCTTCGCCGTGTTCGCCGACGCCGCCAATCTCTCCCAGGAGGGAAAGCTCAACATCCTCGGCGTATTCGACGCGGTGCAGGTCGCGGGGCTTCCGACCATCCATCCGCGCACGCACTTCGTCGTCCGGCTCAAGGCGAACTCCGACGACATCGGCGAGCACAAGCTCACGTTTCGCTGGCTCAGCCCTCTCGAGGAAGAGCTGTGGTCATCGTCGGGAGAGATGAGCGTCGCTCCGGCGCCTAATCCGATGTTCGAGGTGGACCTCCCGATCATTGCCGTCGTTGATCTTCCGCTCAATATCACCGGACAGTACACGATGCAGGTGGCGCTGGATGGAGAGCCGACGGCCGCGGTTCGCTTGCTGGTGAACGGACCGAGTCAGACGATGATGCCGCAGGTACCCAACGGAATCGTCAGCTGATATCCGTCAGTTGAGAATCCGGCGCGCGAATCGAAAGCGCTGGAGCAGCAGGTTGGTGTACTCGTCCCCGCTTTTCAGATCGTCGACAGCGTAGCCGCCGCGCCCGAGGGCGAGGTGCACCACTCGCGTGCCACCCATGGAGATCGCGACGTGAGTGATTTTTCCAGATGGCTCGTCGGAGAAGAACAGGAGATCACCGGGCCGCACGCTGTCGATGGACTCTACCGGTTTTCCCGTTGCAGCCTGCTGCCATGCATCGCGAGGCACGTGCACGCCGTGCAGGTGAAAGGAGCTGTGCACGAGCCCCGAGCAGTCGCAGCCCCACGGCGTGACGCCGCCCCACTCATATGACGTCCCCTCGAAGAAAGTCGTCGCCGATGCGATGATCGAGTCCGCGGACGGCGGAAAGCTGTGCTTCCGCTCCTCGAGTGTCATCGCCAATCCACCGAATCGCTCCTCGCCCTCGGTGATGAGCGCGCCGAGGGGGAGCTTTCGCGTCGCTCCCTGCGCATCGCGCACGGTGCAGCCGAGCGATAGCGGTCGCGGGTCGTCCCATCCCGTATTCGATGGCGAAGGCACTGGCTCGGGGATCGTCACCACGTAGCCCTGATGAACCCACCCATCGTAGCCATCGGCGCTCTTCACGTGCAGCCACAGGCCGTTTCGCTCGATGACCTCGGCGACGTGTCCGTGGAGCAGCTGTGATACCTGGGTTGTCTTGACGTCGGGCTCGCACAGCATTGGCGCGATGGCAGCGACCGCGGTTACGCTCTCGATCAATGCTCCGGCCAGTCGGTCTTCGGCACCCGGCTTGGCGTCAGCATCGCGGGCTGTTTTTTCGCGCACGTGTTGCACAGCGTCACTCCGCGAAAGTTACAGATGATGCAGATGAACGTGCCGCAGTCCGCGCACGGATAGCCTTCGGAGGCGCGCTCTTCGTTTCCGCAGGCGCGGCAGAGCATCGAGTCCCGCTCACGCAGATCCTTTTTCGCCATCAGGTGCGCCTAGCCGAAGAGCCAGAAGTGAAAGCCGCCAATTTGACGAGCCAATTTTGCATCTAGAAACGCCAGTTGCGGAAGAAGTCGAAGCCAAGCTGGGATGGAGTCTGCTGGAAGCTCGGCGTCGATCCGCGACTGCAACGGCCTTCGCTCGATCCCGGCTCGACACCCGCCTGCGCACTGTACAGACTGCTGATCCGATACTCCAGCTGGAGGCCCAGATTCTCCTTGAAGTTCGCCTGATTGACGAAACACAGCCCGGTGCTGAGTCCGAGAAACCAACGCGGTCCGAGCTGTTTGCCCAACACCGCGCGCGTGTTGAGGAGGCTGTAAAGATACGGATCGCTGGTGCTCCCCTGCGAGGCGGTGCCTGGTCCGGCCGTCTGCAGCTCGAAAATGTCGAGGACGTTCTTCGGGATCGCGCTCGTGAACAGATTGCCGGCGTAGCGAATTCCAAGCTGCGCGATCTGCGCGCCCGAAGTGTTGTCGAGACCGATCGCCGGCTCGCCGGTAACGAGATAACTGAGCAAATCGCTCTGTGAGAGTGGCAGGTTGTCGGGGTTGTCCAACGAGAGCTCGGGCCGGGCGAGCGTTCCTCCGATCGTCACTCTCACTCTCACGTCGCGGCCATTCGCGCTATTCCGCGGCTGGCGGACGGTGTGAATGGCGCGAATGTCCAGCGACGGATTGAGGTCTGGCGTTCCAAAGAATCTCAGAGTCCCGCTCTCTACATCGAAGGTCGGCTGGACGAACGGATCGACGAGGTTGAGGCGGTACGTTCCCCTGTCCGCGCTCAGGTTGCCCTCGAGGGCGAGGCGCGGCGGATCGGAGAGTCGCGCGCCGGGCTCCAGCGTGACGTTCAGTGATCCGCCCAGCTTGATGTTCGCTTCCGACGAGCGCAGCCAGACGTCGGGGCCGATGTCGATCGCGACGTTGTCGAGCGTGAGGTTCCGGGTGAGGCCGCGCGGCGCCTTGGGCAGCACGGCGCGGTTGATCGCAAACAGGGTGTCGAGCGTGCCCGCGAGCTCCGGATCCTCGAGATCGATGATGCGCTTGCGGGCCACTTCCGGGATGAAAACGGATCCGCGCTCCACACGCATCGTTCCGCGCAGCACCGCATTGTCGAATGAGCCGGTCAGTGTCACCGCCGGCGAGGTGGAGATGTCGAGTGACGCCAGGCCCGGCTTGTCAATCGCGTGGAAATTCGAGGCAGCCGCGTTGAGAGAGAACGATGGATTGTCGTACTCCTCGAAGCTCACAGTTCCATTCAGAGAGAGAGAGCCGCGACGCACGTCGTTCGTTTGAGCGGAGAGCCGCCGGATGTGAACCGTATCGCCCGAGAGCGCAATCTCCGCCCTGATGTGGTCGAAGCGTGTGCCCAGGTTGGACATCGTCGCGGACCCGTCGCCCAGGGATATCTGACCGTACAGCCGCGGCTGCTTCATGCTGCCGCGGAAGTCGACCTCGGCCACGATTGCACCGCTGGCGTCAACGAGTCCCGGCACGAACGTACGGAACAGGCGCAGATCAACGCTGTCGGCGCGGACGTGGCCGCGGATCGAATCGTTCGCCAGCCGCACGTTCTGGACGAGAAGGCGCGCGCTGCTCGAGTGTTGCAGCAGCAGCGAGTCGAGGACCAGCGATCCCGGGGCGAACGCGATCCGCGTCGGAGACTGCAGGCGATACCGATTGGTCGAATCCACTGCCACCGAGGCGGTATCGACCCTCAGCACAGTGGTATCGGCGGTCCGAGTGAGGTTCCCGGCCAGGTCCGTTCTCACGCCGCGCTCGCTCTGCATCGAGCCGCTGAAAGTCCCTGACGTCGGAGACGCCAGCGCCACCGAAGCTCTCACGCTGTTGAACGAGATCGCACCGAGACCAACCGTATCGGCCGCGAACAGAATGCTGCCGTTCGCCTGCTTCGTTACATCAGAGAGAAGCAGCGTTCCGCGCACAGTTTTCACCGACCGCGTTCCAAACCGGACATTGCCCAGGCGGGCGACGGCGTTGAGCGAGAGTTGGTCGAGGCTACCGCTCACCTCACCCGAGAGCTCGCCGCGCCCGCGCAGCGAGTCGAGCGCGGTCGACCTGGCCAGTGCCGGAAAGAGAGAACGCGCGCGTGACAGAGAATCCATCACCGCCCGAAAGCGCAGTGATCCCGTACGCGTGCCGGTGAGGCCGAAGGTTCCCGATGCCTGCGCCTCGGCACCCGCGGCATTGAGCGAGAGGGTGTCCACCGTCGCGACGCCGTTGGCGAAGCGAAGCCGCGCACTCGAGGGCTCGACCGCGAACCCGCCGATCACTGATTTCTCGATCGTGGCAACAGCGCTGCCCACCAGCGTCGGAAGGGAGGAGCCGCGGAGGTCGAGGTCATACTGACCAGTGAGTCGCGTCTGCGGCACGGCGGCTTTCGCCGTCAGCGCCCGCAGATCGAGAGCAGTTGTCGTCGCCCGGCCGCGGGCGCCGTACTCGACCGGATCGGCGTCGACGAGTCCGCTATAGCTCAAGCTCCCCGCGGGGCCGGTGAGCGTCGTCGTGACGAGAAGATTCGGCGACGTGCCTTTGACGCGGAGTGGACCGGCGTACTCTCCACGGAGAGGAAGCAGCGGATAGGAACTCGACAGCGCGGTAAACGAGAGCGGACTGGCAGCGAGCGTGAGATCGTAGCCCAGAAACTTCTCACCCCAGGTGACTCTGCCGTCTCCAGTGATGTGCGAGACCGGCTGGCCGCCATCGTGATGACGCAGGTCTGCATTCCGAAACCTCACATCCAGCCACGAGGAATCGAGGGTGGCGGTTCCGCTAACGAGTCCCTTGATGCGAGGAAAGAGCGG
>JBDSRC010000034.1:0-4383 GCA_039929505.1 Gemmatimonadaceae bacterium | reverse complement strand
GCATCTCGTGCGTGTACTCGCCCTGCCAGATGTGACCGGGAATCGCCTCGTGGAATGCGAGGTCCGCGAGGCTGTACTTGCTGTGCAGGTCGGTGGTCCTGAGGTTGAGCCAGAACCGGCCGGGGATCTTGCCGTCGATCGATCCGGCGCCGCCGTACGCGGCGGGGGCGCCCGGCTCTTCCTCGGGCGGCAGGCGCTTCACCTCCATGTTCGGATTGACGACCTTGTTGAACGCGCGCGGCATCTGCGCCTTGATCCAGGCGAGCCGATCCTTGATGAAGGCCATGATCTCGGCGCGGCCCTTGTCGCCCTCGGCGAACTTGTAGCGGGGATCATTTGCGAGACCCTTCATTCGTTCGCCCACGCTGCCCTGCGAGTAGCCGATCTCCTTCAGGATCGTGTCCATCTGCGCGTGCAGGCGTTTCACCTCGCTCTGGCCGAGCTCGTGGACTTGGTCGGGCGACATCGTCGTGGTGGTGGATGCTCTAAGCGCCCAGCGGTAGAACTCGTCGCCGTGCGGCCGCGCCGCGATTCCAGCGTCGTTCGTCGCGACGGCGCGCTCGGCCTCGAGCTCGCGGATCTGGCGGTCGAGCGCCGGCGCGATCTCCTGCGCGGCGATCATGCGCGCACGACCGGCCCAATCTCCGGGGATATTCCTCGACCGGCGTTCGATCGACTCGACGAGCGTCCCGCCTTCGCGCGCGTTCTTCGCGGAGAGGCGCATTTGCCCGAGCGCCTTGTCGATCAGGAACGCCGGAGGGACGAGCCCATTCGCGCGCGCCGGCTGGATGCGTCCGAGCTCGCCGTCCAGTTGCCGCGCGTACGACTGCAGTCGCGCGAGATACGCCTCGGCGTCAGGAGCGCTCTCGATGCGGTGGTCGCTATCGAGGAAGCGGGGGATGTCGAGATAGGCGCCGACGTTCTGAATGACGACATACGGCGTGTTGCGCCAGCCTCCAACCGTGATGTCGCCGTAAGGAAGCGCGAAGCCCTCGAGTGACGTCGTGTAGGCGCTGCGCACGACGTCGAAGCTGGTGCGGGTGGCGTACGAGAGGCCGCTCGCGTCGAAGGCGTTGAGCCGAGCGAGGTCTGTTCGCAGCTGCCGCGCGATCCGCTGCTGGCCGGCCGCGGAACGGTCGGTGAGCTGGGAACGCAGGGCGGCTCTCGCTCTGATGTCGATGCCGAGCGAGGTCGCCGCCTCCGGGGACAGGCTCAGGAGATTGTTGGCGATGGCGTCGAGCAGTGCGAGCGCGTTGGCGTCGCTCGTTGTGGTCGGCGGCGACGCTCGGTAGCCGCCGCACGCGGAGACCAGCGGGAGGGCCGCAGCAGATGCCAGGGCCGCTAACATTTCTCTGCGGGTGAGAGATCTCTGAGTCATGGGTGCATCACCGTTGTTGGGTAGCGGTCATAAAGTTCACCTGGAAGGGAATCAGACGACGCCCGGCCGGAGAAGTTGAATGAGCTAGTGTTGCGGAGCACTGTTCAGTTGAATGCGTCCCATCACTCTAACCGCAACCAGGAAGCAGGGCGCCTGCATCTCGCTGAGTCTTCTCTCCAGATCCAGCGCGGCGGCTTCGTCTTCAACCCCGTAGAAAATGTGGTTGCTCTTTTCGATCAGGGACCACCCAGACACTCGCACTCCCCAAATGTGAGTGTGGATGTATCGAAACCAATCGTAGATCTGAGCATAGGTCCACCGGCCTTGAATCACGCCTACCCTTGGATTGGGGGGTAGGAAGCCGACTGACACCAATGCGGGAACAGCGGCTGCAAACTGTGTGGTGTCGACCAGGTAGGTGACTGTTCGCGGGTCCTCCTTTCGGTTTGAGAGGCCGCCCCAACCTCCTGGGATAGTCCGAGCGATCGTGGCCCTTTCTTCCAAATAGTCATCGCCAGCGTATCGGAATGGATGCACCGATGTATCACGCAGTGACTCTGGCAACGGGAAGGCCGCTGACTCTTCATTACACTGCTTTCCAACGTCGGCCCAGCGCCACATTTGTGGTCTTTGAACGTCGGGAACTTTGTGCCGACACGCAACGAGCGTGAAGAGAACAGGGAATAACCAAGCATGGGAGATTCGCATCGGGTTCCTGGAGAGTTCGCGCCCGGCCGGCCTGTCTCGCTCGACCTTCACATCCCGCGCGCCATGCGAACTGCCAGCTCGCGTGCAAAGGATGGTACTCGCGTCTGCTGCCACCCCTGTTCCGGAATGGTTACGCGGACCTTACGAATTTCCCATGGCCAATAAAGGTGCTTGCCATCAATGTTGCCAATAATTGCCAATAAAGCCAAGCACAGACGCCCAATCGTCGACCCCTTCGTTGTGGTGGAAGGCGTTGGGCTGCCGGCCCTAGCGGCTAATGTAGGCCGCAACGAAGGGCGCCAGGGGGATTCATGATGAGAGTGACTCGCTCCTACGTAGCCTGACGTATGGGTACATCTCGGAATCTCATCTAAACTCAACGAATGCCGATCACTCGCCATTCGTCCTGCCGTTTCTGCGTCGCAGTCCTCCTAGCCCTCAGTAGCTGCAAATTGTCGGACCTGACGGATCTGAAAACCACGATCGCTGGCGTATCTATCGGCATCGGGTATTCTGGCTACACGTCGGATGCCTTTCTCACATTGGGAGCCACGGACAGTCTCCAGGCTCAAGCATATTCCGGCGGCTGGCCTTCGCACACTATCTATCAGTCCTCGATCGAACCCACGCGCTTCCACTACCTCTCGACAAATCCAGCGGTGGCAAGGGTAGATTCTCTCGGTCGAGTGACGACGTTGTCAGTGGGGGAGACGGAATTCACGGCGACGGTCGCCGGTGTCACGAGTCCAACCATACGCCTTGCAGTTTCGCCGTCCGCAAGCGCGCTCACTGCGGAACCCGCCACGGTATCCACACGTGTCGGCGACACGTTTGCGATTTCTATTAAAGCTGTCGACTCCAGCGGGCAGTCAGTTCCTGACGTGATATTCAACATGGGTCTCGACACAACCTATTGGGCGGTGACGAGTGAGCCGTTGGAAGGCTCCTGGAAACTCCATACCCCTATAGTCCTGCATCTCCAAGCGAAAATTGCCGGTCGTGTTCGGCTCAGAGCTACGGTCCAAAATCAGCGAGCTGAATCGAGATACCAAGTCTGGGTACCCGTGACAGTAGAGCCACGCTAGGCGTTGTCGCGCCCGGGCGGCGGCCGTCGAGCCGCCCGTTCCGCGGGAAGGCCGCGAGCACGCACGGGACGGGCTACCCGAACATACACAGAATCAAGCGGTTCTAACCGGGCAGCAAACCACCCTTGCTATATCTAACTCCTTATGTTAGAATTGACTTCGCTATTCGCGAATGCCAAACAAGGTGGATTACAATGTCCAAGCAGGAAGCCCTCAAGCCCCAAGACGTTGCTGTGGCTCTTCGGCTCGCTCAAATGCCGGACGCATCTTATTTCCAGCTCGGGGCCGACCTGTCAATGAGCCCTAGCACGGCTTATGAATCCGTGGAACGCCTCCAACTCGCCGGCTTGCTCCGACCGGATTCTCGCCAAGTCAATCGACATTTTCTTATGGAGTTCCTGGAACATGGCGTCAAGTACACGTTTCCGGCGAAACTGCATGCGCGTGCCCGTGGAGTCCCCACCGCGCATTCGGGACCTCCGCTTGCCAACGAGTTTATCTCTGACGATACGATCGTCTGGCCAGACGCCAACGGAAAGGCGGTTGGGCAATCAATGACGCCTCTTTATAAAAGGGCGACAGAATTGGCGAATAATTGCCCCTCGGTCTACGAACTGTTGACGCTCGTGGATGCTATCAGGATTGGGCGCGTTCGTGAGCGTGCGGCAGCGGTTGATATGATCAAGGAGCGGTTGGTCCCCGCGGCATAGCTCGTGACGAGTCGACCGGTCTCTCCCTCGTTATCGCGCATTGCATCAATAGCACGCGCACTCGCCGAACTATCCGCGGAAGTTGTTTTCATTGGAGGTGCAATCGCCCCTCTCTTGCAAACACATAGCGTGATTTCGCACGTGCGGGCGACGAAGGATGTCGATGCCGTTGTAGCGTCGACAGACTACAGTAGCTACAACGCGCTCCAGACAAGACTAGTCGAACTCGGCTTCAAATTTGACACCTCCTACACCAAGCACGTGCACCGTTGGCTCGCGCCTGACGGCACTCCCTTCGATCTCGTCCCATCTGGCAAGCACCTAGGCGGCACTGGGAGCGAATGGGATAGGATGGCTCTTGAGACTGCGATCGAGGCGGAAATCGAGCCGGGCCTCATCATCCGACACGCCAGCGCTCCGGGCTTCCTTGCCCTCAAATGGGCGGCGTTTCAAGATCGGGGTGCGAATGATCCATTCTCCAGTCAGGATCTTGAAGACATAC
>JBDSRC010000033.1:0-9999 GCA_039929505.1 Gemmatimonadaceae bacterium | reverse complement strand
TTCGCTGGCATCTGATCGGACACTTGCAGCGAAACAAGTTGAAAGCGCTCGACCATTTCGTGCTCCTGCATTCGCTCGACAGCGCCCGCCTGGCGACCGCTGTCTCTGAATACGGAGTGACGCGTGGTCGGGCAGTTGAGGTGCTTGTTCAGCTCAGTTTGTCGGGAGAGGACACCAAGGGCGGATTCCATTTGTCAGAGCTGCTGCCTGAAGCGGAGCGGCTTGCGACGCTGGCTGGGATTCGCGTTCGCGGCGCGATGACAATGGCTAGCTTTACGGCGACGGCAATGGAGCTTCATCGCACGTTCGCGGAGACTCGCGCGGCGCGGCAGGTGTTGGTCGAGGCAGGGCATCCGGCGACGGAGCTGTCGATGGGGATGTCCAATGATTACGAGATCGCGGTGGAAGAAGGCGCGACACTGGTGCGGCTCGGTACCACCCTCTTCGGAGCGAGGGAATAGATGATTGACGAAGCTTTTCACCTGACACCACTCGACGTTCGGCGCTACGACTTTGGCCGCGCGCTGCGCGGCTACAATCCCGCGCGGGTGGATCAGTTCAGAGATCAGGTTGCCGAGGAGATGGAGCGTCTCACCCGGATCAACCAGGACCTGGACGCGAAGGCGCGCAGCTTCCACGAGCAGCTCCGCGCTTTCCGCGAGCGCGACAAGGCCTTGAACGACGCACTGGTATCGGCGCAGCAGCTCCGAGGCGAGGTGCGCGAGCAGGCTGAAAGGGAAGCACAGCTGATTCTCCGCGAAGCTCAGGCCGAAGGAGAGCGGATCATCGAGGGCGCGAAAGCTGACGTCCGCCGGATGGAAGAAGAGCTCGACAATCTCGATCGCTCGCGTCGCACGTACCTCGCTCAGATGCGGACTCTGATCGCGAGACAGCTGTCGGAGGTCGAGGCGTCCGATTCCGCTCCCGTCGCAACGCCCTCCGGACGGCCGACGCAGTCAACCAACTCCTCGGGGCAACAAGACAGATGACCGCGGTTCGCCCCGTGCCGTCAGCGGCGGGGGGAGACGCGAAGGGCCAGCGATTCCGACTGCTTCCAACCGATCGCTCGCCCGACGACCTCGAGATGGAAGTGCTCCGCCTCTGGAAAGAGGAGAAGCTCTTCGAGCAGACCCAGGTGAACTCCGAGGGGAAGCCTGAGTTCGTGTTCTTCGAGGGCCCGCCTACGGCGAACGGCCGTCCGGGCATTCACCACGTTTTCTCGCGGACGGTGAAGGATCTGTTCTGCCGCCACCGCGCCATGCGTGGGTATCACGTAACTCGCAAAGCGGGGTGGGATACGCACGGGCTGCCGGTTGAAATTGAAGTCGAGAAGCGCATCGAAACGGAGTTCGGAGTCCGGACGGCCAAGCAGCAGATCGAGAAGATCGGAGTCGAGCGTTTCAACGAGATGTGCCGCGAGAGCGTGTGGCGGTACAAAACCGACTGGGAAGAGTTGAGCGAGCGAATAGGCTACTGGCTCGATTACAGCGACCCTTACGTCACCTACTCGAACGACTACATCGAGAGCGTCTGGTGGGCGCTCGCGACGCTCTTCCGCCGCGGCAGGCTCAGCCGCGGGCACAAGGTGCTGCCGTACTGCGCCCGCTGTGGAACGACGCTCTCGAGCCACGAGGTCGCCCAGGGTTACAAGGATGTGAAAGATCCGAGCGTCTATGTCGCGCTCGATCTGGCCGTTCAGGCCGGAGAACCGCGACGCCGGATTCTCGTGTGGACCACAACGCCGTGGACGCTTGTGTCGAACGTCGCTCTCGCCGTGAATCCCGCGCTCGAGTACGTGGAGCTGCGGAAGAAAAACGCGGACGCCGATGACACGATAATCATGGCGCATTCGAGAGCAGGGGCTGTTCTCGGCGATGATTTCGTGGGACGGTGGGAAACCATACGAGCGTTTCCTGGAAGCGAGCTGGTTGGCCTGGGTTACAAGCGGCCGCTGGACTGGGTGGCCTATGCCGAAGGAAAACACGAGATAATCGTCGGCGAGGCTTTCGTCTCGGCCGAGGAGGGCACGGGAGCAGTTCACATGGCGCCCGCGTTCGGCGCGGATGACTACGCTGCGGGGATTCGGAACGGGCTCGCCTTTTTGCAGCCCGTCGATTTGCGCGGGGAATTTCCGGCGCAGATGCCGCTCGTCGGCGGGAAGTTCGTGAAGGACGCGGATCCGGTCATTCTGGAAGAGCTCAAGCGCCGCGGCGTCCTCTGGAAAACAACGACGTTCGAGCACTCATACCCGCATTGCTGGCGCTGCGAGACGCCGCTCCTGTACTACGCGCGCACATCGTGGTTCGTGCGCACCACCGAGTTCAAGGACGCGATGCTCGTGCGGAATGCTCGCGTGGACTGGCATCCGGCGGAGATCGGCGAGGGACGGTTTGGTGAATGGCTCACCAACAACGTCGACTGGGCGGTATCGCGCGACCGCTACTGGGGCACACCGCTTCCCATCTGGGTTTGCGACAGGGACGACTCGCATGCCGAAGCGGTAGCAAGCTACGCCGAGCTCGACGAGCGATCGGGGACTCGCCGCGAGCCGGCATTCGATCCACACAAGCCGTTCATCGACAAATATCAGTGGCGATGCAAGTGTGGCGGGACGATGGCTCGCACTCCGGAAGTGGTCGACGCCTGGTTCGACTCGGGCTCGATGCCCTTCGCGCAGTGGCACTTTCCGTTCGAGAACGAGGACAAGTTCGAGCGCCACTATCCCGCGGATTTCATCGCTGAGGGAATCGATCAGACCCGCGGCTGGTTCTATTCGTTGCTGGCAATAGCAAGCGGACTGGGCGACGCGCTTCCGAATAATCTCCTCGCGCACGAGAGCGGATTGTCCGCCCTCGGAGACACTGCGCCTTATCGCGCGGTCGTCGTCAACGACCTGGTGCAGGATGCGGACGGCCAGAAGATGTCCAAGAGCCGCGGAAATGTCGTCGATCCGGGAACGGTGATACCGCGCCACGGCGCCGATGCCGTGCGGTTGTTCCTCACGACGTCGAGCCAGATCTGGATGCCGCGTCGGTTCGACGAAGCGGGAATCCGCGATACCGCCGGCCGCTTTCTGCTGACGTTCAAGAACGTCTACACCGGCATCTTCGCCGAGTATGCGAACTTCGGCTGGGAGCCGTCCGCTGCCGATCCCAAGCCCGAGGTGCGTCCGCTTCTCGATCGCTGGATTCTCTCCCGACTGGCATCGGTGGAGAAGGAAGTCGATGAGCTCCTCGGTCGTTACGAGGCGACCGCTGCCGCCAAGACCGCAATGACGTTCTTCGACGAGGACGTGTCAAAATGGTATGTGCGCCAAAGCCGCCATCGTTTCTACGACGTCGACGAGGACGACAACCGCGCTGCTTTCGCGACCCTTCACGAGATTCTGGCCGTCACCAGCCGTCTGCTGGCGCCATTCGCGCCGTTCGTCACCGATTGGGTGCACCGCGAGCTGACGGGATCCTCAGTGCATCTTGCCAGCTTCGTGCGCCCAAGGCCCGGCGCCGTTGACGTCGACCTCGAGCGGGCAATGGCGCACATCCGTACGCTTGCGACGTTGGGCCGTGCGGCCCGCGAGGAGGCCGGGGTAAAAGTTCGGCAACCCCTTGCCCGTCTCGTCTGCGTGGTGCCTCTGCCTGGTTCCGCCTTCCGGGGCGGGGAAGCGCGCGCTACGGGCGTCCTGGGGCAGCTGACGCCCCTCCTCGCGGCCGAGCTCAACATAAAAAAGGTCGAATTCATCTCCAGCGCCGACGACCTGGTTATTTTAGAGGCTAAGCCGAATTTCCGTTCGCTGGGTAAGAAGTTCGGCAAGAAGACGCCGCTCGCGAGCGAGGCGGTGCAGGCTCTGAACAACGAAGCCCTGCGCGCGTTCGAGGCTGGGCAGCCGTTGTACGTTTCCGTCGAGAACGAGTCACGGGAGCTGAGCGCCGAAGACCTGACCGTCGTTCGCCGCGCTTCAGGTGATCTGGTGGTGAAAGAAGAGGCGGGCTACTTCGCGGCGCTGGATCCAACGGTGTCACGAGAGCTGCGGCTCGAAGGGCTCGCCCGCGAGCTGGTCAGCCGGATACAGCGGTTCAGGAAGGAATCGGGCCTCGCGGTGAGCGACCGGATTCGACTCGTGGTAAGGGCCGACGCAGAGGTCCAGGAAGCTGTATCTGCCTTCAGGAAGTGGATCTCCGACGAAGTTCTCGCGCTCGACGTGAGAGTCGGCGAACAAATCGAAAGCCAATACGCGACGCACACGTTCGACCTCGAGGGTCAGAGCGTAACAGTCGCCATCGAGAGGGCGGGATAGAATGGCAACAGCAGCCGGAAAGAAGAAAGCAACGGCGAAGGCCGCGACTAAGCCAAAGGCGACGGCGAAAGCCGCGCCAAAGCCGAAGGCGATGACCAAAAAGAGCCTTCAGCATTTCGAGAAGCGCTTGCTCGAGGAGCGTAAGCGCGTCCTCAAGGAGCTGGGTCACTACGACGAGACGTTCGGGTCGACCCCGCAGGGCGCCGACGGAGATCTGAGCGCCTATTCTTTTCACATGGCCGACCAGGGCACCGACGCAATGGAGCGCGAGAAGGCTTTTCTGTTCGCGAGCCAGGAAGGACGGTTTCTGTGGCACATCGACGAAGCACTGCGCCGCCTTTACCGCAATCCCGAGCAGTTCGGGAAGTGCCACAACTGCGGGCAGGAGATCGCATTCGAGCGTCTGGATGCCCTGCCGCACGCCCGCTTCTGCATCGAGTGCAAACAGCGCGAAGAAGATGGAAAGCGCCAAGCCTAACCCGCCCCTCTTCTGGGGCGTTCTGATGGTCGTCGTCGCGCTCGACGTGGTGACGAAAGTGCTGGCTGTGGCGAATCTGTCGCCGCAACACATCCCGCACGATGTGCTGGGCGACCAGCTGCGGTTCACCCTCGTTTACAATCCGGGAGCGGCGTTCGGTCTCAACCTCGGAAGCTATTCGCGGTGGATCTTCATGGCGTTGACCGTTGGCGCCCTCGTCGTGCTGGGACGGCTCTATCAGGCAACGAAGCAGGGTGATCTGTTCCGCACTCTCGCGCTGGGTCTGGTCTGCGGCGGAGCGGTCGGCAATCTGATCGACCGGGTTCGCTCGCCCCTCGGTGTCGTCGATTTCATCGACGTCGGACTGCGCGACATGCGCTGGCCAACGTTCAATGTCGCGGACATGGCGGTAAGCGTCGGTGCGTTCCTTCTGGCCTGGGTGCTGTGGGGAGAGGAGCGGGAGACGGCGCTGGTGCGCGCCGCTCCTGTCTCGGAAACTTCGACCGAGGGTTAGGGTCTGAGCGGCGTTCTCGAGCTCCAGGTAGAGGCGGACAGTGATGTTCGCCTCGATTTGTTTATCGCCCAGCGAGCTGCGCTTTCGCGCACCCAGGCGGCCACTCTGATCGCCCAGGGAAACGTCACTGTCGACGGGCGCCGCGAGAAAGCGAGCTACCGCGTGCAGCACAGTGATACCGTCCGAGTCACGATCCCCGCGACCGAAAAGCGGGACATCTCCGGCGAGGACATCCCACTCACGATTGTCTACGAGGACGAGGCGCTGCTCGTTGTCGACAAGCCGGCGGGGATGGTCGTCCACCCCGCCCCCGGCAACTGGAGTGGAACGCTCGTCAATGCCCTGCTCGGCCGTGGAGATCGCACCGTGCCCGCCGCCGAGGACGAGCGAGCGGGGATTGTCCACCGGCTGGACAAGGAGACGTCGGGCCTGCTCGTGGTCGCGAAAACAGAGCGAGCGCATCGGCTCCTGAGCTCGGCGATCGCGGCGAGGCGGGTCGTGCGTCGCTACGCGGTGATGGTGTGGGGGCATCTTCGCTCGGACACGATCACGATCGACCAGCCGATCGCCCGCGACCCCCGAGACCGGAAGCGCATGGCAATCGTCATTAAAGGTCGGCCGGCCAGGACCGACTTCTTACGCCTTGCGCGGTTCGACGCGGGGGACCTTCTTCGTGCACATCTTCATTCGGGACGCACTCACCAGATTCGCGTTCATCTTGCGTCCATCGGCCATCCGGTCATGGGCGACGATGTGTATGGCGGGGGCGGTGGCCGGCGAGTGGCTGGCCTGCCTGCCAAGCGACATTTCCTCCACGCGGCATGGCTCGCGTTCAACCACCCCGTGACCGGAAAACCGATCGACCTCAGGTCTCCTCTTCCCCCGGAGCTGGCGAGCGCGCTGGCTACCGTCGCCGGTGAGCATGCTCTCAGGGACGGCGACGACGCCCTCACGGCCCTCGGGTTCTATGACTGACGTCGCCGTGCCCGAAGAGCAGCTGGAGAGCGAGGGTGCGCCGGCACCAACCAGACGCCTCCTGGTGTTCGAGGTGGGAGGGGGCACGTTTGCCACGGAGATGAGCGCGGTGCGCGAGATTGTCCCTTCTCAGCCGGTGACGCGTCTTCCAGGAGCGCCGCTGGCGGTGTCGGGTCTGATAAACCTTCGCGGGACGATAATTACGGTCGTCGACGCCGGTTCGTGTCTCGGCAAGTCGCCCTGGCGGCGGATCGGGGGTCTGGTGCTGCTCGGGGTGTACCAGGACGGCGTCATCGGGATCGGAATCGACGACGTTCGCGACATTCATGACGTGACGGAAGACAAGTTCGGCGGCGCGCCAACGGGCACGCCCGACGGCGCCGTTGTCTCTGGTGTGGTCGAGATCGACGGCGAGCAGGTGCCTTTGCTGGACATACCGGTGATGATTCGGGATGTACTCGGACAACAGGAGGCAGGGTGAGCAGCACGGTGCTGGTGTGCGACGACGCGGTGTTCATGCGGACCATGGTCAGCGACATTCTCGCCCAGGCGGGATTCACGGTCGTCGGTGAGGCGGAGAACGGGAAGCAGGCGGTCGAGAAATATCAGCAGCTCAAGCCGGACCTCGTGACGATGGACATCATCATGCCCGAGATGGGCGGGATCGAGGCCGTCAAGCAGATCACGCAGCTCGACCCCGCGGCGCGGATCCTCATGTGCAGCGCGATGGGGCAGCAGGCTCTCGTGCAGGAAGCGCTCGCCGCCGGCGCGCGCGACTTCGTCGTGAAGCCGTTCCAGCCGAGCCGGGTTCTCGAAGCGGTGCAGCGAGTGCTTGCCTGAGTGGATAACGCCAAGTATGCCGCACTCTTTCTCACGGAGAGCCAGGAACAACTCCTCGAGATAAACAACGCGTTGCTCGAGCTGGAGCGCGGCGAGAGCGACGCGTCCGTCGCGCGGCTGTTTCGATCCGTGCACAGCATGAAGGGGATGAGTGCGGCGATGGGTTACAACTCGGTCGCCGAGCTGTCGCACGAGATGGAGACGCTCTTCGACCGGATCCGCAGCGGAAATATTCTGGTAACGCCCGCAATCGTCGACACTCTTTTCGCGTGCGCTGACGCGCTCGAGCACGCAGTGAGCCTCGCAACCGCAAATCCGCCCCAGGAGCTCGATGTAAGCGGGGTAATCGACCGGCTCGGGATCGTCGGGGCCGAAAGCCCCCAGACGTTCACCGCCGAATTCGCTGTTGCCGCAAAGGAGAAAACCGCGTCGACGGCGCAGTCTCAGACGGGTCCGCGACACGTCCGCATCGATGCGCGCCGGCTCGACACGCTGATGGACATGATCGGAGAGCTCGTCATCGCACGCGACCGCCTCACCCAGATCGCCGACTCGGTCGGTGACCAGAGTCTTGCCGAGGCCATCCTTCATGCGTCACAGATCATTACGACGCTGCAGAACGAGATCATGAAAAGCAGGCTGGTTCCGGTCGGGCAGGTGTTCGACCGCTTCCCCCGGCTCGTGCGCGACACCGCCCGGTCGCTGGGCAAAGACGTCGATTTTCGGATCGAAGGGAAGGAAATCGAGCTGGACCGCTCGATGCTCGACGAGATGGGCGAGCCCGTGCTTCACATGCTGCGCAACGCCCTCGACCACGGCATCGAGTCGCCGGCAGAGCGGAAAGCGGCCGGAAAATCGCCGGTCGCCACCGTTACGCTCGCCGCCGAGCGCGACCGCGCGACCGTGCTCATTCACGTCGTGGACGACGGCCGCGGAATCGACGAGGCGCGCGTGCTCCCCCGGGCGAAAGAGCTCGGGCTGGTCGACCGAACCGCTACCCATCTTTCCAATGAGGAGCTGATTGCCGTCATTTCCCGGCCGGGCTTCTCTACCGCTGAGCGCGTGACTGATATCTCCGGCCGCGGCGTCGGCTTCGACATCGTCAGCAGCAAGGTGAGATCACTTGGCGGCTCTCTCGAGGTGCGCACGAGCGCGGGATCGGGAACGACGGTGAGCATGCGGCTTCCGTTGACCCTCGCGATCTCGCGCGCGCTGCTGGCGAGAGTGGACCGCGAGATCTACGCTATACCGCTGACCCACGTCGTCGAGACCTTTGCCCTCTCCGAGCCGATGCTTCAGCAGTCGAATGGAAGGGAAATTCTTACGATCAGGGACGATGCGTTTCCGGCCGTACGCCTGAGGGAGCGAGTCGGTCTCCCGCCGCGGAACGGCGCCGGCGGTCAGGTCGTCCTCGTAGAGCTTGCCGAGAGGCGCGCTGCAATCATCGTCGACGAATTCGTCGGCCAGCAGGAAATAGTGGTGAAACACTTCACCGGCGTTTCCGGGAGCAGGAATCTGTTCAGCGGGGCCACAATACTTGGCGACGGCGCTCCGGCGCTGATAATCGACGCAACAACACTTCTCTGAAATGAGCCCTCGACAACAGTCTCCCCGAGACAACATCGACCCGCGTGCCGCCGCCCTCATGAGCAGCGCGAGGTTCGACGCGCTGCGCGAGGTCGCCAACATCGGCGCCGGACACGCCGCTACCGCGCTATCCACGCTCACCTCGACGCGCATCATGATCAGCGTGCCGATGGTCAATGTGGTGCCGCCCGGAGATTTTGTTCCCGAGATCCCGCCCGGGGTCGAAGTTGTGGCGGTCCAGATGGGAATGTCGGGCAGCATCAGCGGGCGCACCGTTTTTCTGCTTGCGCTCGACGCGGGTGTTCAGCTGGCGGAGCGCATGCTGCGGCGGCCGCGGGGTTCCTCCAAGGGCTTGGGCGAGCTCGAGCAGTCGGCGCTCAACGAAGCCGGCAACATCCTGGCCGGCGCCTATCTCACTGCACTCAGTGAATTCCTGAAGATGAGACTGATGCTGTCTCCGCCGACCTTGTCGCGGGGAGATACCATGCACGCTCTCGACGCTTTCGGAGACCACACGCCTCGTGCCGAAGCCCCGATACTGTGCGTCGAGACCGAATTCTTCCTCGAGGAGCCATCGGAGAGCCTGCAGGGATTTTTCCTGCTCGTCCCGGATGCGGACGCGTTCGATGCCATCTTCCGCGCGGTGCGCGTGGCCTGAGCTGATGACAGCAGCGCCATCTGCCCGCCCACCGGCAGCCGCAAACGGCGGGGAGATCGACATCCTGAGATCCTTCGCCCGCCGCATCGACCCATCCGATGCGGGGGCGTACAACAATCTCGGCGTTCTCTACTTCCGCAAAGGGCTGACCGACGAGGCGATCATGGCGTTTTCGCGAGCGCTCGCTCTCGACGAGCGGATGCGCGTCGCGCGCCGGAATCTGGAGATCGCATATGGCGACAGCGGCCTCGTGGAGCGCAGACTGGAGGCGCTCGAAGACCGTCTGCGCGCGGACCCGGCCGATCTCGAGGCACTTGTCCAGAGCGCGATCGCGGAGAAGACCGCCGGACGACAGGACCGCGCGCACGCGCTGCTCCAGCGCGCGGTCGAGCTCGACCCCGACAGCTCGGTCATTCATTTTCTGCTTGGCGAGACGCTCTACAATCGCGGGCTGAGCGAGCAGGCAATGCGCTCGGTGCGCCGCTCGATCGAGCTCAATCCGGAGAACCCGGACGCGCAGTATCTGCTCGGATTCCTGCTCGGCGACCTGGGGCGCGCTGAGGAGGCGGCCGAAGCGAACCGCCGGGCGGTGATGCTGAATCCGACACTCGTGCGCGCGCAGGCGAATCTTTCTCTCGAGCGATACAGGTCGG
>JBDSRC010000032.1:0-4523 GCA_039929505.1 Gemmatimonadaceae bacterium | reverse complement strand
ATGCGCACTCTCCTTCGGTCCGCCCTGGTATTGCTCGTCGCGATATCGACGCTCGACGCTCAGACGAAAACCATCGCCGAGCGACTGGGCCATCCCGCCGATTCCAAGCTGCTGATCATCCACGCGGACGATCTTGGCTTCTCTCATTCCGCCGATGCCGCGAGCTTCGAGGCACTCGACAACGGCACCATCTCGTCGGCAAGCGTGATGATCCCGACTCCGTGGATCGCCGAGGTCGCAGCTTACGCGAGAGCGCATCCGACCGCGGATCTCGGCTTGCACCTCACTATCACGGCCGAATGGGAGACATACCGCTGGGGCAGCGTCGCGCCGGCCGACAAAGTTCCAAGTCTGCTCGACTCGGCCGGCACATTCCCACGCGAAGTGAGCACGGTGGTGGCGAGAGCGAAGGCGGGCGAGGTCGAGCTCGAGCTCCGAGCGCAGATTGACCGCGCTCTCGCGCTCGGTATAAGGCCGACGCATCTCGACAGCCACATGGGCGCTCTCTTCTCCACTCCCGAGCTGTTTGCCACGTATGTCAAAGTCGCTCGCGCGTATCGCCTTCCCTTCCTCGCCCTGCGCGGCGATCGGCGCACCGCGCCGCAGCCGCCGCTATCCGTGAACGACATCCTGCTCGATACGGTACTAATCGCCGGGCCAGAGATTCCTCGCAATCAGTGGAAGGAGTTTTACCTGAACGCGATCGCGAGCCTCAAGCCCGGGCTCACGGCGCTGCTCGTCCATCTCGGCCACGACGACAGCGAGCTGCAAGCGGTGACCGTCAATCACGAGCCCTACGGCTCCGCGTGGCGCCAGATGGACTACGACGCCCTGAGGAGCCCCGAGTTCAGGAAGGCCTTGAAGGACAATCGCGTTATCGTCGTCACCTGGAGAGATCTGCACAAGCTGATGCAAGCTGGCGCTCCGCCATCGCGATGACCCGTGACGTCTTCGCTACGGACTCGTTGCGTTGTTCCTGTTCACTGGTGCTACGCATTTCACCAGCATGAAGCACCACTTCGCCGCCATGATTCCGCCGCTATTCACCGGGCAGTTGTGGGTGATCTACCTCACGGCCGCCGCGCTTGCTTGCGCGGATGAGGCAATCCCAGGTATTGCGACGCCACCCAATCCTGTGTGGGTCCAAACGTGGAGCGATGAGTTCGATGGTGCATCAGGCGCGCCCATCGACACAGCCAAGTGGCGTCACGATACAGGCGACGGATGCGGCGAAGGGATCTGCGGCTGGGGCAACGGCGAGCGACAGTACTACACGGATGATGCCGAGAACATCGCGCTGAACGGCCAGGGGCAGCTGATGATAGTGGCGCGACAGGCCACGGCCGGCGCCACCTGTTACTACGGCCAGTGCCTGTACACATCCGCCAAGATCACCACCAGGGGTAAGATGTCCGCCGCACCCGGCCGAGTCGAAGCGCGGATCAAGCTCCCCTCGGGACAGGGGTTATGGTCCGGCTTCTGGATGCTGGGTCAGGGACATCCCGGCGTTCCGTGGCCGTTGTGCGGAGAGCTCGACGTGATGGAGAACAAGGGAAGCGAGCCCGGAACGACGAGCTCGGCCGTGCACGGTCCCGGGTATTCGGGAAAGACACCTTTCGCGCACTCGCACAATTTGACGCGCAACAACACCCCGGAGGACTTCCACATCTTCGCGGTCGAGTGGGATTCGGTCCACGTCAGGTTCCTGGTCGATGGCACGGCCCACTACGGGATCACTCGCGCGGCGATGGAGAAATTCGGGGCGCCGATTCTGGATCAATCGTACTACCTGATTCTCAACCTCGCGGTCGGTGGAACTTTCGACGGGGACCCGCAATCGGCGGCGATATTTCCCGCGACGATGCTCGTCGACTACGTGCGAGCATACGGGAGATAGGCCAATCGCCGCGCCCTCAGGCGCGCGCTTCGCGCCTGGCAATAGCGGCGTCGCACCGCGGCAATAGCTTCGGGTCAGCGATCCGCTCGGTCCATTTCGCGAACTCCGCTGTTGGCCCCCGCCACTCGAGCTCGTCGACGTCGCCGAATAGCGGGGCGTCGGTTCGAAGCGTAGCGAGAGTCTTGAACAGAAGCGCGCGGTCGCGCTGATCGCCGAGCACTTCCCGGGGAAACGATTCGATCGGCCCGTGCCTGTTGAGCAGGCTCGCGGCGGTGGTCTTCCCAATCCCCCGGATGCCCGGGTACCCATCCTGCGCGTCACCAACCAACGCGAGATAATCCGGAATCAGCTCCGGCCCGACTCCAAACTTGGCACGCACGGCCTCGGCGTTTCTGACCTGCATTCCGCGCCGGATGATCTGCACTACGCTGTCGCCGCGAACGCACTGTGCCAGATCCTTGTCGTTCGCCCAGATGCAGACTTTCTCGACGCGCGCATCAGCCGTGGCCAGATGCGCCGCCGAAGCGAGGCCATCGTCAGCCTCGAGCTCGATCATCGGCCATACGGCGACGCCCATCGCGGCGAGCGCCTCCTCGAGCGGGTGGAACTGGGAGTAGAGAACACGCTCAATTCCCTCTCCCGTTTTATAGTCCGGCCACAGCTCGTTGCGGAACGACTCGATCACGTGATCGGTAGCCACCCCAATGTGGGTGGCATCGGTTTCGATCATCTCCAGCACCGAATGCAGCAGGCCGGCGACCGCACCGAAAGGCTTGTCCTTGCCCTTGTTGAAGCTGCGCAGGCCATAGAAATGGCGGAACAGGTCGTAGGTGCCGTCGATGAGATGTACGATCATGGCTTTCCATTGTATTATTTGACCTTGTCCGACGTAAGCCGACGTGACCTGCGAACGATCTCGTATACCGCCCTCGCACTGGCGGCGTTTGCCGCGAATTCGATTCTTTGCCGCATTGCGCTCCGCAACTCGAGCATCGATCCGGCGACGTTCTCGACCATTCGTTTGACCGCCGGGGCCGCGACGCTTCTGCTCGTAACAGGCTTGACCCGGAAAGATGCGGCTCCCGTAAACGCCTCATGGCTCTCCGCCGGGATGCTTTTCCTTTACGCAGTACCTTTTTCGTTCGCCTACACCATGCTGACAACCGGGACTGGAGCGCTCATCCTGTTCGGTTCCGTTCAGATAACGATGATGGCCGCCGCATTATGGTCCGGCGAAAGACCGCATCCGCTGCAATGGCTCGGCCTCGGCCTCGCGCTGGCGGGCCTCGTGTATCTCGTTCTTCCGGGGCTCGAGGCACCTCCCATCGCGGGCGCGGCAATGATGGCGCTGGCCGGCTTTTCGTGGGGAGTCTATTCGCTGCGCGGACGAGGCGCGCCAAATCCACTCGGGCAGACAACGAGTAATTTCGTCCGCTCGATTCCATTTGTTCTGGCGGTGAGCGTCATCGCATTTCCGCGATTCCACGTCGAGCGAAACGGTGTTCTGCTCGCGATCGCTTCCGGCGCGATTGCGTCAGGCGTCGGATACGTCGTCTGGTACCGCGCCCTGCAGGCCCTGAGTGCGGCGCGAGCGTCAATCGTGCAACTCCTTGTGCCCTGCCTCGCCGCACTCGGCGGGGTGATCTTTCTGGCAGAGACGATCTCGCTCCGTCTGGTAATGGCGACCGTATTGATCCTCGGAGGGATTGCGCTGGCGTTGCAATCCCAGGCGAGAAAACGATCGCCGTGACGAAGCGAAACCACTTCCCTCTCTAGAACTGTGCCGCCACATTGCCTTCGCCGCGGGACTGAGCGACGTTCTACCACGTCCAACTCCTGATAGAGAGGTATCCGGCATGAACCGTCGCACCTTCCTCGGTACCATCGGGCTTTCCGTCGCGGGCACACAGCTCGGCTGCGCATCAAATGTCGGGGGCGGAGGCTTCAGAACCCGCCGCCTCAGCCGGGTCGGCATCCAGCTCTACAGCCTGCGCGACGACGCGCGCAAAGACCTGGAGCGCACACTCGCTGACATCGCGTCGATAGGGTATCGCGACGTCGAGCTGCTCGGCTCGATGAACAACTTTGGAATGCCGCCAGCGCGGTTGCGCGATGTACTCAACAAGAACGGCCTGCGCGCGCCGTCAACACACGTGAGCGGAGGCGCGCTCGACGACCTGCCGCGCAACCTCGACGAGGCACAGACACTCGGTCACGAGTATGTCGTCGTGGCAAGCCTGCCGATTCAGGGACAGCGAACGCTGGATGATTACCGGCTGTGGGCCGACAAGCTCAACGAAGCGGGCCGCCGTGCCCGCGAACGGGGCGTGTGGATCGGCTTCCACAACCACGGCAACGACATGACTCTCATCGATGGCGTCGTGCCGTACGACATCCTCATCCAGCGCACGGATCCGGCGTTCGTGCGCCATCAGCTCGATACCGGGAATACGGCGATGGGAGGAAGGGATCCGCTCGAGTATGTCGAGAAATACGGTTCGCGGTACTGGCTATTTCACATCAAGGATGTCCCCGGACTCGGCGCGAAGAGCGATACCGAGCTCGGCAAGGGAGGCATCAACTTCCGACAGCTGCTCGCGGCGATTGACAACATCGACGAGAAGTT
>JBDSRC010000031.1:0-4624 GCA_039929505.1 Gemmatimonadaceae bacterium | reverse complement strand
GTCAGATATGGGAGTACGACCGACCGCGAGTCGGCGGAGAACATGAAGCGCGGATGATCGGCGGCGAAGGACTTGAGCCGCTGGACCGTTGCGTCGAACGCGAGATCGCGGGAGAAATAGAATGCCGGGTCGAGCAGCGAGCTCGCCGCGGGAACGACTTCTTCCGCGACCGCGATACGGTGCAGCGTAGTGCCCGGGTAGATGCGGAGGCCGACAGTGACGTACACCGCGTCCCCGCGCTCGAGACGCCAGCGCGCGAAAGCGAGAGTCTCCTCCACCGTCTGCTGTGTTTCGCCCGGACCTCCGACCAGAAAAATCCACAACGTCCTGAGCCCGTGCTTCTCCACCCGCTCGGCGACCTCGCGAACCTTGGACGCGGTAAACCCCTTTTCAAGTCTCTCGAGCACGGCGTCGCTTGCACTCTCGGCCGTGATCCCGAGCGACCGGAAGCCCGCCGATCTCATCGCGGCAAGCAGCTCGTTCGGCGCGACCGCGGGCGTGAAGTTGGTGGTGTCGAGCTGCACGTCGAGCTTCCTTCGCTCGATCGCCTCGCAGACCTGGAGCGCGTGGCCGGGCGGAGAGTTGAAAGTCGAATCGACGAAGTCGAAGTGCCTGATGTGCGCTCTCCGGTTGAGCTCCTCGATCTCGTCCGCGACGCGTTCCGGATCGCGCGTCCGGTATCCCCAACCCTCGACATTTCTGTAGGTACAGTACACGCACTTGTACACGCATCCGCGCTTGGTCTGAATCGGGATCGTCGCCCCGTGACGCTGATAGCGGGCGAGATCGATCCAGCGGTGGAGCGCCGGTGAGGGAAGGGAATCGAGATCGGCCTCCTCGCCCGGCGGCGTGAAGGCGACGACTCCATCCCTGTCACGCACGAGACCGGGAAGAGCTTCTACCGGCGTCCCGGCCGTCAATGCATCGACGAGGGCAACACTGGCGCGCTCTCCGTCGCCCGCGACCGCGTAGTCGACTCCGAGATCCCGGAACAGCGCTTCGGGCGCGACTCCGAACGCGGCGCCGCCAGCAATAACCTTTGCGCGCGGAGATGTTCGCCGCAGCTCGTGCAGGATGTCCCGCGCCTCAGGCGTGTAGTGCCGGAGCGCGATCGCATCGCTGTTGTCGATGTTGCGGACGGACACCCCGATGATGTCGGGGTCGAAAGTGCGTGCCGCGTCCCCGGCGGTCGAAGCAGGATTGCGGGAAAAGCAGAGGTCGAGAAACCCGACTTCGTGTCCCACTCCGTCGAGCGCTGACGCGACGCAAGCCAGGCCGTTTGGCACGACCGGGTATGGCTGCCGCTCTCGATTGGTGCTGACAAGTAGTACGCGCGCCCCGCCCATTGCTCTCCCGGGTCTGCCTTGCTGGTGCGACCTACGCCATCAGTAAAGCTACAAGAGCGCCCACGAACGAGCACAGCAGGTTGACCACATCGTTGTCGATGCCGGCGATCCCGCCCACGCGCTTCGTTCGTGTCCCGCACACATGAACCGTCTGTTCGGTTGCAGTGGAGCAGGCGTTACACCAGCGGCGCTCCTGAATCAGCGCGCCGGCGATCGAATCAGCCAGCGCTCCGGCAGCACCGCTCACGACGATGACGTAGCTGGAAACGGGCCACTCGAGCAGCGCCGCCACGATCGCCATGAACGCCGCGCCTCCAATCGACGCGGCCGACCCGGCGAGAGTGACGCCGCCGCTGGTTCCGGCTGCTACGCGCCGGCCTGAAATGATCGAACGTGGCTCGCCGCCGAAGAGAGTTCCCACCTCTGTCGCCCAGGTGTCGGCGGTCGACGCAGCGAGCGCTCCGATTCCGATCGCTGGCCAGACAGCCGCAGGAGATACGAGGCTTGCCAACGCAGCGGCGGTGAAGAGCCCGCCATTCGCCACGACCTGCCACCCATCACGCTCGCCGGTTTTCGCGACAATCCCTTTGGCGATTTCCATTTTGCGCCGCGCGCCCAGCTTCGAGAGCGCGATGCCGGAGACGAAGAACGCCATCAGCAGAATTCCCCAGCGCCATCCAGCGGCGACCGCGATGGTTCCGGATACTACAGCCCCCATCGCTCCATTTCGTGACAATGCGCGGCTCTGGAGGGCGTAGAACGCGACACCGGCCGAGAGGAGCGCGCCGATTATTGCTCTGATGAGGGGCTCTGACAAGCGAGATGAACCGTGAATTGTTCGCTCGCGGAATATCGCAAGGGTCGCAAACGCTTGAAGGCGATTCCGGCGACGGTTAGCTTGCCCTCTCCCACCACGAGATAAATGGCAGGATTCGTCAACGCATTAGTTCCGCTCAGTCTCCTCGAGGCAGTCCGCAGCATCGATATCCCCGAAGGGGACGATGTCGAGGTCGAATATGTGCAGGAGCATCGGAACAAGCGACTGGGTCTGAGCGACACCGTGATCGCCCAGATCAGGCGCTACAAGGATGCGATGAAGCGCAATCAGCCGATTGCGATTCACGAAGCCACCGGCATCGCGCGGCTCATTGGCCGGCGCGCCGACGCGGCCGAGATTTTCGTGCGGGCGGGGACGCTGCTCGCGACCCGGATGTACGAGATGATCTCCGCGACGACGCGACACACGATTCATCTCATGCCGGGGTTCGTCGCGCGTCCCATCGCTTTCCGCCAGCTGCGGCGTCTGGGAGCCAGGTATTTCGGCGGAGACGTCCGGCGCGTCGGCGCATCGATCGTCGTCACCGTACGTGAGTCCGTCACCACGGGAGGCCCAACGAAGAGCCTGGGATGCACCTACTACGAGTCGGCGGTTCGCGAGATGCTCAGACTGCTCGTGCACGGCGGGGGAATGATCGACCACGTGCACTGCCTCGATCGCGGCGAAGAGCATTGCGAGTGGCGCGCTGAATGGCGCGCGGTCAAGAAAGCGACGAAGTAGACGACAGATGCTGAAACGCGAGATGCTGCCCGCCCTGCAGTCGGCGCTTGCCGGCGCCGGCTTCGATGGGTGGCTGCTCTACGATTTTCAGGGACTCAATCCCGTCGCCCGCGGCATGCTCGAGCTGAAGGGAATGACCAGCCGCCGCATCTTCGTTTTTATTCCCCGCTCGGGGAATCCCGTTGCGATCACTCACGCGATCGAGCAGGCTCCGTGGGAGGACTGGCCGCGAGACTGGGGAAAGGAGAAGTACAGCGGGTGGCGAACGCTCGAGGCGCTGATCGCGAAGACGGTCAAAGGCAAACGCATCGCAATGGAGTACTCGCCCGGCGATGCGGTTCCCTACGTTGACCGGGTGCCGGCCGGTGTGATCGAGATGGTGCGGAATGCCGGCGCGAAAATCGAGTCGTCCGCGGATCTCATCTCGATGTTCTACGCGGTGTGGACAGTCGAGCAGCGCGAATCGCACGAGAGATCAGCTGAAGCCGTGGCGACGATCGGACAGCAGGCGATTCGACTGGCGGGTAGCCGCGCCGAAAGTGGGACCCCCCTCACTGAGTTCGCGCTTCAGGGCTGGATTCGCGAGCGATTCGAGAGCGGCGGGCTCGTCACCGATCACGGTCCGATCGTCGCGATTGGGCCGAACGCGGCGAACCCGCACTATGAGCCGACGGCCGACGGCAGCGCCACGATCAATCGTGGTGACATTCTGCTGATCGATCTGTGGGCGAAGGAAAAAAACGGCATCTTCGCCGATCAGACCTGGATGGGCTCGTTGGGCGCGCCGAGCGAGCGCGATATGTCCGTGTGGCTGGCGGTGCGGGACGCGCGCGATGCGGCGATCGCTCTGTTGCGTGAGCGTGTCCGAGCGCGCAAGCCGGTACGCGGGGGTGAGGTCGACGACGCCGCGCGCGCGGTGATCACCGAGCGCGGCTTCGGCGAGTTTTTCATTCACCGTACCGGTCACTCGATTGATGCGCGCGATCTGCACGGCTCCGGTCCGCACATCGACAATCTCGAGACGCGCGAGGAGCGAACGCTCATCCCGGGAGTCGGATTCTCGATTGAGCCGGGCGTTTATCTCGAGCGGGATGTTGGGATGAGGAGCGAAGTGAATGGCTTTATCGGGACGGACGGGCTGCTCATAACGCCTGTTGATTTTCAGAAGGAGATGCTCGTCGTCTGATGGAGCTGCGGACTGCGGACTGCGGACTAACTGCTGACTGCGGACTTCGGACTAACTGCGGGCTGCGAATTGAGAACTGGTGCGGACTGCGGACTAACCGCAAAACCCTGCTGAGCGCGCGTTACTCGAGAGGTTCTTCCCGCCCGTACCTCGCGGCCGGCACGCTCACCGCCCCCGGCCGGTAGTCGGAAGTTGCAGTTGGCAGTTGCAGTTGCAGTTGCAGTTGACGGACCCTACCGCCCGATGGAGCCCCAAACCGAGGGGTCCTCGAGCCCCAGCCGCCAAAGCGCGAACGAAGTCACCCCAAGCCGTCGTGCATCCCTGACGAGCGTCTCGATCAGCACCCGGTCGCTCACCCACACCTCCCACCCCTCGGGCGAGCTGGCGTTCAGCGTCGCCGATCCGAGGTCCCGGCTCAACACTGTATTCGTCATGATGGAAAGCCGCCGCGCATCCTCGAAGCTGATCACTTCAGTCTCGGCCGCGCGGCGCCAGCGATAACCGTAAAGCGGCAGCGCCGCCACGATTCGCTCC